>JAYVFW010000147.1:0-5393 GCA_043772715.1 Phormidesmis sp.
CCTTGAGGGAGTCAGTAGGGGCGCTTTGTTAACGCCTTTGAAGGTTCGCTTATGGACTCTTCAAGAATCCCCTAGCCTTTAGGCATGGGGAGTATCAATACAGAAGCCCCACTCGGTAACGTTACCCAACTTGATACAGATGAAAAGGTGGTTTTTGCCCAACGAATCATAGTTATGCAACCCAATCGGGAAATGCTTGATTCAACATTTCTTAAATATATGCTTCTTTCAAATCTGATGCAGGAGCGTATTCGGGCGAAAGGAACTGGCGCAACAGTGCAAGGAATTAAATCTCAACTGTTGAAGAAAATTCTGATATCTTTTCCTCGTTCCCTTCTTGAACAAAAGCGGATTGTGTCGATCGTAGACCAAGCATTCGAGGGGATTGATAGAGCGATCGCCAACACCAAAAATAACCTTACCAACGCCCGCGAACTGTTTGAAAGCTATCTGAACGCTATCTTCATTCAGAAAGGCGACGGGTGGATGGAGAAAAAAGTGGATGAGATTGGTGGAGAAGTTTTTACTGGTCCATTTGGCTCGCTTCTACATAAGGCTGACTATATTTCCAATGGGATTCCCATAGTCAATCCTGCGAATATCGAAGATGATGAAATCATTCCAAATCTCAATAAAACCGTTAGTCAAGATGTAATTGTTCGACTGCAAGCTTATGTCTTGAGTCAAAACAATATTGTTATAGGAAGGCGAGGAGAGATTGGAAGGTGTGCGGTCGTGAGAAAAGAGCAAGCCGGATGGTTGTGTGGGAGCGGTTCTTTCTTTATCAAGACATTTGAAAACGTTAACTCAGTATTTCTCACTCATCTGTTTAGATCTGCACAGTACAGAAGTCGGTTAGAAGCACTTTCGGCTGGAGCGACAATGCAAAACTTAAGCAATCAAGCACTTTCAGGTCTTCTGATCGCAATGCCGCCCTTAGATGAGCAGAATGAAATAACTGATAGATTAGATGCCTTAAAGGTGGAAGCCCAACGTCTCGAAGCCATCTACCAACAAAAACTCGCTGCCCTGAACGAACTCAAACAATCCATTCTACAAAAAGCCTTCACTGGCGAACTCACCGCAGACACCGCTAACCAAACGACAAAAAAAGCTGAGGAGGCGATCGCTGCATGACTACCCTTGAAACTTTAGAGCGATAGCTGCTTGCGATCGTGACTGCCCACTCCATCAGACATCAGAGGAGTTAATTAATGCTCATCCAGAAAATCATTCAAGAACTACAAGACATCCCCGAAGAAAAGCTCGCACAACTCTACGATGTGATTCACTACTTTCACCTCGGACTTAACCAAGACACCGCCCAACCCCGCACCCCCGGACTCCTCACCGGACAACTCAGCGACACCTTTTTCGATCCCCTGCCCGAAGAGGAACTCCAGCAATGGGAATGAGCTACCTCCTCGACACCCACATCCTGCTGTGGTGGCTCTTTGACGACCCCAAACTAGACACCAACTGCCGAGACATCATTCGCAATCCCAAACATCGCCTTCTCGTTAGCAGCGCCTCCGCCTGGGAAATTGCCACTAAATATCGCATCGGCAAACTTCCCGAAGCCAAACAGCTTGTCGAAGAATATCCACAAATATTGCAGCAAGCTAAATTCATCGAACTCGCCATCACCGCCGCCCACGCCCTCAGAGCCGGAAGCCTACCCATTCCCCATCGCGACCCCTTCGGTTGCTTCGCAGTTCCCGAAGGGTAATCGCATACTCATGGCTCAAGCAGAACTTGAAAACTTGCCCATTCTCACCTACGACAATGCTTTTCAGACTGGGCTGATCCAGATAATTCCCGCCGCTAAGTAAAGGTCATGAACGAAGCCGAAACCCGCGCAGAACTAATCGACCCAGCCCTTAAAGCCGCAGGTTGGGGAGTCATCGAAAGCAGCCGAGTGCGGCGAGAAGTCATCGCCCCCGGTCGCTTAGTCGGCAACGGCAAACGCGCTCAATCAGATTTTGCCGATTATGTCCTGGTCTATCGCGGTGAAAAGCTCGCCGTCATCGAAGCCAAAAAACGCAGTCTGCCGGATACCGCAGGCGTTGGTCAAGCCAAAAAATACGCCGAAAAACTAGAAACCCGCTTTGCCTACTCCACCAACGGCGACGGCATCTACCAGATCGATATGCGAACCGGGGTAGAAACCTACATCAGCCAATATCCCAGCCCCGACGAGCTTTGGGATGCCACCTTCAGCACCGCCAACCAATGGCGCGATCGCTTTGCCGACATTCCCTTTGAAACCCGCAGCGGCACCTGGGAAGCCCGCTACTATCAACACAACGCCATCAAGCACGTTTTAGAAGCAATAGTTCAGGGGCGCGATCGCATCCTGCTAACAATGGCAACAGGCACAGGCAAAACCCTCGTCGCCTTCCAACTCACCTGGAAACTCTTTCAAAGCCGCTGGAACCTGAGCCGCCAACCCACTCGCCGACCCCGGATTTTGTTTCTTGCCGATCGCAACATTCTCGCCAACCAAGCCTACAACGCCTTCTCCGCCTTCCCCGATGATGCTCTGGTGCGAATTGATCCCGATGCCATCAAAAAACGAGGCAGAGTTCCCAAAAACGGCAGCGTCTTCTTCACCATTTTCCAGACCTTCATGGCAGGAAGCGACGAGGCAGGCAACATCACCCCCAACTTCGGCGACTACCCTTCCGACTTCTTCGACTTCATCATCATTGACGAGTGTCACCGAGGCGGAGCCAGCGACGAAAGCAACTGGCGCGGCATCTTAGAATACTTCTCGCCAGCAGTGCAGCTAGGTCTCACTGCTACCCCCAAACGTGCCAACAACGCTGATACCTACGCCTACTTTGGCGATCCGGTCTACACCTATGCCCTTAAAACTGGCATCAACGATGGTTTCCTGACCCCCTTCAAAGTTAGACAAATCAATACCACCCTAGATCAATACATCTACAGCAACGAAGACGAACTGATCGAAGGTGCAGTAGACGAAGAAAGGAGCTACACCGAAGCCGACTTCAACCGCATCATTGAGATTGCAGAGCGCGAACGATACCGAGTGCAGCTATTCATGGAAGCGATCGACCAGAATCAAAAGACCCTGGTTTTTTGTGCCACTCAGGATCACGCCCTGGGTGTACGCAATCTAATCAATCAAATGAAGATCAGCACCGAGCCAAACTACTGTGTCCGCGTCACAGCCGACGATGGCAAACTTGGCGATCAGCACCTCAGCACTTTTCAAGACAACGAGAAGAGTATTCCCACCATTCTGACCACTTCACAGAAACTCTCCACTGGAGTTGACGCGCGAAACGTTCGCAACATCGTGCTGATGCGTCCGATCAATACGATGATCGAATTCAAACAGATTATTGGTCGCGGCACCCGCCTTTTTGACGGCAAAGACTACTTCACCATTTACGACTTCGTTGAAGCCTACGAACACTTCAACGACCCTGAATGGGATGGCGAACCCGCCGAACCCGTACCCGTCATTTCTCGAAAACATAACGAGGCAGGAACCGAACACAACACTCCCATAGCCACTGGTGACGAGAGCGAGGAGGGCGAGGAATCCACAGCAGCCCGTTACCGTCCGAGCCTAATCAAAATCAAGCTGGCTGACGGCAAAGAACGCACCCTTCAGCATAGGATGTCCACTAGCTTCTGGAGTCCAGACGGTAAGCCTATGACCGCTGCCGAATTTGTAGAACGACTCTTTGGCGAAATTCCAGCGCTATTTAAAAACGAAGACGAACTGCGGGCACTGTGGAGCCGCCCTGATACCCGTAGAGCTTTGTTAGAAGGACTGGCAGAGAAAGGCTATGGAGATGAGCAACTCAACGAGATTAGCCGCCTGATCGACGCTGAGAAGAGCGACCTATATGACGTGCTGGTCTATATCGCTTATGCGTCTGAACCCATTAGCCGCCGAGAGCGCGTTATGGCTCATAAGGCACTAATCTTCTCCCGGTATTTCGGCAAGCAGCAAGAATTTCTAGACTTTGTGCTTGACCAGTACATTAAAGAAGGGGTGAGGGAACTCGACCAAGATAAACTGCCTCAACTGCTAGAGCTGAAGTATCACGACCTTAGAGATGCAGTGGCTGACTTGGGCAACGTGACTGACATCAGAACAGTATTTATCGGGTTTCAGCAACATTTGTATTCTCACGACGGGGCAGCGTGACCGGACAGGTAGCAACACCTTATCTGTTAGAGGCTTTCAGCTCAACTGTAATTTAGAGAATTTTTTGAGATGCGTGTCTCCGTTGAAGAGGAATTGTAAAGTAGTTTGTGTCAAAGGGTCAGAAGTTTGATCTAATAAACCTCTACCCCCAACCGAACTACGATGACTTTTCGACCTGAATTACTTGATGAATTGCTCAAAGGCTATCAAAGCCCAGAAGATTTAGTCGGAACCGGAGGCATTCTGAAACAATTGACGGCTGCCTTAGTGGAACGATGTCTGAATGCGGAAATGGAACATCACATCCAAGAGGAACGCTCCGAGCCAACCGCAACAACCACGCCCCGAAATCGGCGCAACGGACACAGCAAAAAGACAATCAAAGGGGAGTTTGGCGAAGCCGAGATTGCCATCCCGCGAGACCGTAACGGAGCGTTTGAACCCGTCATCCTCCAGAAAGGGCAAACTCGGTTTGATGGGTTCGACGGCAAACGTAGACAATTTCACAGACTAGCCACACTTGATCGTGAAGCAATCAAAAAACAGTGCCTCTTAAGGGAATAAGAAATCGACTACTCAGGGAGTACGCTATAAGCAAGCAAAAGAGTTCTCGATTGATGACTTGTTACCTCCTCGCCTTGGACACTGCGAATTCTTGCTTTATGACACATCTCCGATCGCTCCTACTCATTGCCTTGATGATAGGCATTCCGTCTAACCTGTCTGCGTGCATGGTTTCAAAGAGTTCGGAAAGTTTGCCATCCGCGACAACTCAATCCGATATCAAGGTACGACAGAGTACAGTTCGTCTCAGCTTTCGCGAACAGAAACGAGGAACTGAAGCCCGATTGCAAGTCGAGCGACAAGTTCAGCAAGAATTTGTTAAAAAACAGGCTGAACTCAAAAAATCTGGCACTCAAACTGCGATCGCAACCAATGAAGCTGCCCTCAAGCGTAGCGATACGGTGATCGCCTCATTATTCGAGAAACCAACTCTAACCGAAAAGAATTTAGCAGATGCCTATGCAGAACTGAACTCTAACCCAAATACGTCTAGCATCGGCTTAAAATTTGATGCAGAGGGAAGCGAGGCTTTTACAACGCTCACGAAGAAACTAGCAGGAACCGGGCGAACGGTGGGCATTTTTCTCGATGATCGCTTGATTAGCTCTCCGACTATTGGCGTGGAATTCGCTCAAACTGG
>JAYVFW010000148.1:0-5382 GCA_043772715.1 Phormidesmis sp.
CGAACCGCGCTGAGAAAAGGATCAGAGTTGAACCCGATCTCCCGAAAGATGATCCAAAGCAACATCAACAGACCACCTGCATAGAAAACAGTTCCTAACCATCCCAAGTTAAGCAGCATTGCTAAAATGGAACTGTCGTATGTTGAACCCGCAATTCCGTTGCCGACTACACTGACCAGGGCACGACCGATCAGTTCGGCATAGGTGGCTTTGCGAATGTTTGCACTGCCATCACCCTCAACATTATTCAGTGATTCAAGACGGCCTTGAATGATATTAGAGAATGGCTCCATCGTCGCTAAAGGGATCAGACAGACCCCCAACACAATGCTGAAGATGATTAAGCGGATTTGAAACTTCAATTTAGCAGAAGCAGTCAGTGCAACAAATCCTACAGCCAGTGCCAGCCAGCCAGAGCGCACTGAAGAAAGCAACAGTGCTAAACCACCCGCTGTAAATGCCGGAAACTGCATAACCGAGCCAGAGCTGAACAATAATAGAAGTCCTGATGACATGATGGCTGCAAATGGCTCTGGAGAATTGAGTGTGCTAAAGACGCGAACGCTTTCAGCTTCAGGATCGGTGGCACCCAATGCTAAGGAATTGAAGCCTGAACTAGTCAGCCAGAAGCTATCCCACTCTGGCAGATGCAAATATTGATAGATGCCATAGCCTCCGACGACTAGCACTCCCCACACAAAGGTCTGTTGCAGCATTTTTCGATAAGCTGGATATTCTCTCCAATTCACAAATAGGTGATGACCAAAGACGATCGGAGCCAGCCAACCACAGATTCCTTTGACCACCCCAATTGGAGATTGATTAACCAAACCGATCAGAGACGCATAGATCACGGCGATCGCGGCTAAAACAAAAGGCAGACTACCCTGGCGGTGACATTTTGGAATGCACTGGTAGAGACCTATCAGCGAAACGAAGGCAACAAGAAACGTAGATAGCAAGATGGGGCTATTTTCGGTATAGCCGCTTCGATAGTCAGCAACTCGGCGGACAAAAGGACTTAAGAGACAAATCCACCAGCAAAACCCAACATACAAAACTGGGTTCCGAAAATATAGCAGAATGCCGACTGCGAATGCGCCTGCTGGATAGGCAAAGGTCAGAATTTTGCCCAGACCTGCCACCATACAGCCAGCAGATAAAACCACAAATCCTAAAACTGCTGCCCAAATCAGAACAGATTCAGAATGAGTCGGAGATTTTCGGTGTGATGCATGACCGAAAGGGGCGGATTGATTCATCGATCGCTCAACATCTCCAAACTTCTTTTGTGCAAACTGATTTCGATCTATCCTCATTTACCAAAGTCATTGACTAGATCCGGATCGTTTCACTGATTGGATTAAGATGCACATATTGAGGACAGCGTTTATGGATGTTGCAGGAGCTTATGTTAGGGTTTAAGACGAATAAAGAATGCTATGAGGCGTTTTACGATCCGCGAACTCTCGCCCTGTTTGACCGAGACGATCACGCAATTGAGAATCTGCACATAATTGCCGCAGCGCTTGAGTTAGATCAGTGGCTGAATCGGGGTCTACTAAAATTCCAGTTTCGAGATGATGAACGGCATCGATCGCACCTCCCACTCGCGAGGCTAGAACAGGCTTGCAGAAATAGCCCGCCTCCACGTAGACAATGCCAAACCCTTCAACACTTGCCCCTTCTTGATCAAAATAGGTCAGCATCGAGAAGAGATCGCAAGCCTTGTAGTAGTCGGCTAATTCACGATCAGGCACATATCCCGCAAAATGCACTCGGTCTGATACATTCAACGCTTGACTGAGTGATTTTAATTCAGCTTCCATACCGCCACGACCACAGATTAGATAATGCACATCCAATCCTTCAGCCGTCAATTGAGGTAAATTTTTAATCACGCGATCGAACCCTTTCCGTCGCACCAGTCGCCCAACTGATAGCACCAGCACTGCGGTTTTAGGAATGTAATGTTTTTGACGAATTGAAACGGCTGAGTTAGAAGCGGAGTTTGGCGAGTCAGTGACGTTAAATTTTTCTGGTCTAACAGTCGGATAAATCAAATAAGTGGGAGGCTCAACGCAATAGTGATCTTTGAGCAGATTTCTGGTGAAATTGCTATTGCAAACAATGCCTTGAGTTCGATTAATCGTAGCGTGAAAAAGGGATTTCAGCAGTGGTTTTTTTAAGGGAGCGAGAACGTCATTGCCATGAATATAGATAAAAAACTGAATCGGCAAGAGATACGTCAAAACTAATAAGGATAAAAAGTCGTAGCCATGCCCCCATTCGATGTAGCGATATCGATAGCGGAAGTATAATTTAATGGCTAAAGTTAACGATCCCAGCAAGCTAAAGATTCGCTTGAGAACATTGCCTAACTTACCAGAAGGTAAAAACTTTGGAATCGACCAGCGATAGATTTCAAAGGGTTGCGATCAGTCAAACTCTTCATCGCCTGGATAGCTAGATGTTAGAAGAATAATTCTCTCTGGCGCTTGCATACAGCGATTGTAAACATACTCTTCAATGCCACCATCTTTGGGTAAGAAGGTGCGAGAAACTACCAGAATATCGGGAGACAAGGCTTTGTTCATGTCATACCAATTTGATTTGTGGACGTGACAGATTTATAAGGAGGCACTGCCGTGCCCTTTTTGTTAACGTGAATCCGACGACTTCGTTAAGGCTGTCGTGCCCCCTAAATCCCCCAAGTTTGGGGGACTTTGAACTCCGGCTTTTGATGAGATTGACGCTCTCGCAATTGAAGATTCACCTAAATCCCCCAAGTTTGGGGGACTTTGAACTCTGGCTCCCCCAGAATTGGGGGTTGGGGGGCGGTTCGCCAGGGTGCATCGAACTGACGTTTTGTTAAACAGTGCGATCGTCTCAATCAAGACGGTTGAACCATCTGGTTAAAGAGGTTTAGATAACTTGCGGCAGTTCGGCTCCAAGTGTGTTGTTCAGCGATCGTTCGAGCTACGACTCCCATGTGTTTCCTTTGATCTGAATTTGTCGTCATGCGTTGCAGTGCCTCAGCTAAATCTTTGACGGTCTCAGAATTGGCTAAAACGATTCCACAGTCAGGGGTGACAATCTCAGAGCCGCCTGCTGTTGTCGTTGTAATCACGGGCAACCCTGAAGCCAACGCTTCTAGCAATACCAGGGTACACGCCTCGTATCGGGAAGGCAGCACAAAAAAATCTGCGGTGTGCATAATATCTGCGATCGCGCGTTGATAACCCAAGAAATGTACGCGATCGCTTAAACCCAGTTGAGCCGCCAGCGTCGGATAAAGACTTCCTTCAACCGCACCCACGACCGCAAGATGTAAATCAGGAACCTCTACCAGCGCGTTTAGTACCGTATCTAAGTTTTTTCGAGTTGAGCGAATGTCTCCGACAAATAGAGCCATCGGCACGGCTTCTGGTAAATTCCATTTAGCTCGATCGCCCACACCCGGAGCAAACTCTTGCACATCCACTCCGTTGAGAATGACTTGCACACGCTCTTGAGGAACTCCCAGTTCAATTAATTCTTGTTTGACTTTTTGAGAAACCGCAATGACTTCTTTCGATCGTCGAAAGGCTTGCTTTTCCCAGTAGGCGTTAAGCCAGGTATAGAGCCACTGATAAGCCCCATAGTGATCTCGACGATTGCGCGAAACGTGAGCAGACGATCGCAGCCAAGAACTATGAACAAAATGCACAGCATTCACATCGCTATCGGCAGCAGTTAGCGCTCCATTCACTTTAATCAGATCAAACTCAGTGCGATGTTGGCGCAACCAAGCCGTGCTTTTGCGGGAAAACATCAAGCTTTTTCCAAGAATCGTAGGCAGTCCTTTCGGCACAATTTTGACCCAGCGGATTTTGGGATGCTGTTGTAGATCAGGACTTACCTGAATCGCCACGAGCGTCACCTCATACCCTCGTCGAAGCGCTTCTTGAACAATCTCATAGTTGACCCGACCTTGACCATCGCCTTTCATGACATTATGAGTAACGATGCACAGTTTCATTGATCTCCATTGGGTATAATTTGCTGATGCAATCCGTTGGGCAATTCTAGGAACGGTTCATGAATGATTGGGTAACTGTGAGCGAAATGATTGTTCTGATCGTGAATTTCTCCGGCAATTTGGGCTGCAAAAACTTTAGCCTGAGCTGCTAGATTATGACTTTGATACCAGCCTCTCGCGTGATCTGCGATCGCTTGCCATTCAACCTCGTTCACCTTTGAATCTTGGGGCACCCAATAATGCTGATTTGGCAGCAGACCATCCGCTAGAAATGAAGCGCCCTGCGTGTTGATCGGAATCATTCCGTGAGCGCTATAAGCTGCAAAAATCGTAGATTTGGCAAGACGACCCGGATCGTAACTCAAGAATCCAGCTAGGGAATTTGACAAAATTTCGCTGACTTGAACAGCGGGTAACTGTCCAACTTTGACGATGCGAATGCCATCAAAAGTCGGAAAAGCACCGCTCATTCCTGTTCCGATATCCCAAATTTCTTGAATGTTGAGAGTTTGACAAACCTCACGAATTTGTGAAACAGACTGATAGGCTTTTTCCTTATTTCCGCCTCTTCCAAAGACGATGAGACGGCGTTGACGTTCGCTTAGGGGAGAAACTTGATGTGGCTCTCCAATCCCGGAAGGAACGGGCAAAGTCGGAATGGTATCAGACGGGATTCGCCGAGCTTGACCGATTAATTCAGCGTAGCGTTCAGAACTGGTCAAGCAACGATCGCCCAACTGCGCCATCCGCCCAGCAACTTGTTTTTGAAACGGCAGTAGCCAAAAATCTGTATTCCAGGGAACAACGCCCTTACCCATTGAGTAAAGCTCATGAAACATGATCGTGAGTTTTGCGCCCTCGGTCTGCTGCCTCCAAGTCTCTAGGGCATGAAGTAGCCAGAATGGACAACCTTTTTTGGCGTGGGAGTGAGGCGCATAATGCAGCAAAACGCTGGTCTGTCCTTGGAGCAATTTGAGCAACGCATCGGACGATCGCTCGTTCACCTGACTGATCGAAAATCCTTCCAGGTCTTGTGCCCCACTCCAAGCAGGTTGACTCACAATAAAGTGAGTATTAATGTCAGCATCTTGTCGAAGTTGCCGAGCCAGATTGAGGGCATAATCTCCGATGCCATCGACGGCAGGGGGAAGACGATTCACAATTGAAATAATGGTCATCACGTTCACCAAGTCTTCTCTCGTTCAATCCCCGCAGGGCGTTTATCCGAAGCTTCTTTGCAGGCTTCTAGCAGCCGATTAGTGAAATAATCGAACATAGTTCAATTGATAAGTCTGAACGCCGTTGCGTTGACGAATGAAACGGGCTGGATTTCCTCCAACGATCGTGTCAGGCGGAACATC
>JAYVFW010000149.1:0-16991 GCA_043772715.1 Phormidesmis sp.
GGAGCATGACTTTTTTGCCAAAAATCCATGCGCCTGTGCTGACGATCAGGTAACGAAAGCTTCCTTCTTCATCGACTAAAACGTCGTTGACTGAGCCGATTCTTTCATCACCCGAATAGAGATCCAAATCTTTGACATCTTGACCATCAAAATGATCGCGATAGTTTGGATCGAAGTCTTTAATTTTATAGAGTGCCATGTTAATTTCCTCAAGCTATCTTTCGCTTTAATAATGATGTTAGATACTTATTGATTAAATCTCCTCTTTCTAGCGACCTAATCAGCTTCTTTCTAATGGCTGATTTTCTGGATTTTTAAGGACAAAACAGCCTATTGTTAAATCCATTAGTTAAGCCAAAATTAACTTTTGTCTGGAACATATTTAGAAGAATGAAGACTCAATCCTGGTTGACGATCGTGCGTCAGCAACGGGCGATCGCGGTGATTCGGGCCCCTGAGTTTGAACTCGGCAGACAGATGGCAAAAGCCGTCGCCGCCGGAGGAATGAAGCTGATCGAAATTACCTGGGATAGCGATCGCCCTGCCAAGCTGATTCACCAACTTCAATTAGAATTGCCAGACTGCACGATCGGCACCGGAACTGTGTTGACGCTCGAACAATTGCAGGACGCGATCGCCGCAGAGGTGGCGTTTGTTTTTACGCCTTATGTCAATGTTGATCTGATTCGCGTGGCGGTCGATCGTGACATTCCGATCATTCCGGGTGCTTTAACTCCGACTGAAATTGTGACCGCGTGGCAAGCCGGAGCCAGTAGCGTTAAGGTGTTTCCAGTTCAGGCGTTAGGCGGCGCTAGCTATATTCGCAGTCTGCAAGCTCCGATCGGGCAGATTCCTTTGATTCCCACGGGGGGAGTGACCTTTGAGAATGCTCCCGCGTTGATCGAGGCAGGAGCGGTGGCGATCGGGCTAGCTGGGAGTTTGTTTTCTAAACAGGCGATGCAATCTCAGAACTGGGCGGCAATCACTCAGCAAGCCAAAACTCTGATCAAGCTGTTAAACGTCTTGCCATTGCGGAATGTGACTTGAGAGCAGTGTAGCTAATCTCACACCGGATTACACCAACACCATGGCCGTACTGTAGGGACATGGCACTGCCGCGTCCCAGTGTCATGCCCCAAGGTTGCATTTACCAATATTCAAACATTACTAAATATTAAGGATAGGAGGGACTGATGACTAAGTGCCTCATCAACAGTCGTTGGTTACGCAACGCTGGAATTGTGGCGAGTACTGCACTGATGATGCTTCCTTTTAGTATTTTTGCATCGCCTGCTTTAACTCAAACACCACCGATCACGATCGCACGAGCAACCAATCCGACTAAGGATGCGATGACGAAGTTAAAGAAATCAAAACAACGCTGGATTGAAATTGATTTAACTCGACAGCGATTGATTGCTTGGCAAGGAAAAACCCCGTTTAGTGCCGTGATTGTCTCAACGGGAAAGGCATCTACACCGACGCTAACCGGAGTTTTTCAGATTCAGTCAAAGCTGCAAACAGCGCGGATGCAAGGAGACGATTACGACATTTCAGATGTGCCGTTTACGATGTACTACTCAGGCGGTTATGCCATTCATGGCGCTTATTGGCATCGCAGTTTTGGCACTCCAGTCAGTCACGGCTGTGTCAATGTAGCAGTCGATCACGCCGAGCGGTTGTTTGGCTGGGCATCGATCGGCACTGCGATCGTGGTGCATAATTAACGATCGTGGATTGAATAACGTCAGTTCGATAGAAGTGGTTCGCTCCGATTATGAATTCGGGAAGCCCCCTAAATCCCCCAAATTAGGGGACTTCAAGCCAAAACTCCCGATTCAAAGTCCCCCAGAATGGGGGATTTAGGGGGCAGAAGCCGCTGAGAACGAAGCGAAAAAACCCGTCGAATTCACGTTAAATCGTATCGGTTGCTTGCGATGGCAATGGGCACGGCAGTGCCATGCCTAAGGTCACATATATTGGCGCACTCGCTCAACTCGCTTGGGGGCTTCCATTTCGGTAAATAATCGCATGGCTCGATAGAACTCCATGCGACTTTTTTCAGCTTGGCTCATCGTTTTATAGGTGATGCCAAGCTGCAAATGAGCTTCAGCGAGGTCACATTTAGCCCCAATTTTGCCTAAGAGTTTAATTGCTTGCTGGTGATGAGAAACTGCAAGTTCAAAGGCTTGTTGTTCGCGATAGAGTTGGGCGATGCCATGAAGGGCGTTGGCGTTAATTTGGGTGAAGTGGTTTGCTTCAGAATACAACGTGGTTTTTTGATAGAGCGCTAACGATCGCGCCATCTCTCCTACATTTCGATAAGTGGCTGCCAAATAGAGGAGACTATAGCCCGCCCCCCAAGTCGAGAGTTGACTCAGCAAGGTTTCAGAATTAACTTGATTAGCAAACTCTAAAGCGAGTTGCTCAGACCCAGTGCTGGAATATAAATAGGACAAACAACACTGAGAATAAACGAGATAGCATGAGTCAACGCTATCTTGCTGACTCAGCAAATAAACTTGGTTAAAATACTCGATCGCTGACTCAACTTCCCATAAGTCTTTTTTGCAAAGTCCTAAATTCAGCAGGGTTGAAACTTTGAATTGATCTTGGTTAAACGCATCTGCAATATCGCCTGCTTTTTGGTGACACTCGATCGCTTGTTGAAAATTTCCGGCAAGGCGATAGATATAGCCCAGTAAGTTATAGAGCATTCCCGATCGGTGATCAGAGGTGACGTTATCAATAATGCGATTAATGGCAGAAACCATTTGTTCCATCAATCCCAATCGATAAAACAGCCACCCCAATGGAATTTTTTCACCCCAATGACTATCTTTAAACTCAACAATGACATTGCAGGCAAGCTCAAGATTACCAATTTCTAAATAGTGATGATAGGCTTCTAGCGCTCTCAAAGCATCTTCTACCGTGTTCACAATCTGGACACTTTGCATCCAAAACTCGGCAGCGTTTTGATGAGTGGTTGTCCATTCGTGACTCGACTTAAGTTTCGCGATCGCCATTGCCCTAATTACTGGATGCAGCCAATATTTTTGTTCGCGTCGCCCTTCGAGCAGCGATCGTTCTTGCAGTGATCTAATCACTCGTCTGCGTCGTTCTAAAGGCACATCCCACAGCAGACACAATACGCCTTCTGTTGAGATATGAGAAATATCTTGATAGCGATAACATCCCAATCGACACAGCAGTTGATAGGCATCGATATCAACCGTTTGCAATCGCGTAAATTGACTGGCAACTAAATGATTTAGCTCTTGCTCAATTAACAAATCATCTTTGTTTTCTTGCCAATATGCCTCGATATCGCCGTCGGAATCGGTCAAGATCGCGCCACTGAGGATCGCCATCGCTTTGGCGTTGCCACCATAAGAGCGCCACATCTCAGACAAAACCCCAGACTCGGTGCGAATTTGACGGCTGCTAAAAAACTGTTTCCAATCTTCTTCGCTTAAGCTGTCGGGGCGATAAGGTTGCACACTGACGCTGGGTTCATACAAACGTTCTCGACTCGTGATTAAGGTCACCGATCGCACCGAAGAATCTGCTAACACTCGCAGTAGATCGACATAGGGGCGACGAGTATCGATAAATTTGCCTTCCCCATTGAGGGCAGATTCTAAATTATCAATCAGCACCCCAATGCGGCGATCGGGGTCACGCAACCTGCGCCGCAGCCGCTCTAGGTTAATGCCAAAATCTCGTTCGGTTTCCTCGTTGAAATTTTTGCGGAGCCACTCTTCGACCATGTTTTCAGCCGGGGTAATGCTCTCTTGCTCAGTGGGCATCCACAGTTCTAATTGCAGGTCAAACTCTTGAGTGTCAAGATATTTTCGGGCGAGGGTCGTTTTTCCTAACCCGCCTTCGCCTTGAATAACAATGATTTTTGCGCCCTGACTGACAAACTGATTGAGGTCAGCGATCGCTCGTTCGCGACCTACAAAACTTGCGTTGACCGCGATCGTCAAAGGCACAGAAGCGGGTGCCTGATTGGCTCGATGTCGCCGGATCAGAGCCGCCTTAAAGTTGGCTTTCCTGACGTTTTCGCCCAGCGCCTCAGAGAGTTGGTCAAATAGGCAAGAACCGATATGACGCACATAGCTTTCGTCATAGCGCAAGCCTTGTGCTATCTCGTCATAGGTTTTCCCATCCCAAGCCCCTCTAAAAATTTCTCGTGTTAAATCTTCAAAATGCGCTCCGATCGCGGCAAAGACCCATTCATCTGCAAACTCCAAGGCTTCGTCAACACCCATTTGCCAGCCAGTTATTATTTTTTCTTTCTATTGTAATGATTTAGTGAAGCCAAATCAGGAAGCTGAAGAGGTTGATTCTTGATCAATCATCGCTTTATCGCTCTATGACTGAATAGCCAAATAGAGAACATCCAACTTTTTCCAACAAGTTGACCGATTCCAACTCAGGCAGGTGATCTAGCATCACACATAATCGAACGGCAAAAATATTAGACTTGCGAGATGATGTCGGTGGAGGTGCCCCAAACGCCTCAACCAAGCCAAGGTGAGGAGATTTTTTGTCTCGCTTCAAACATCTAGGAGTTGCACCTATGCGTCATCTAAGCCCCCAAACATTGCCCTCATCTCCCTTTCAGGCTGGTATTCCTTCGACTCCTCAGTTTATTTCTTCAGAAGTTGCCCCTACGATCGCCCGGTTAACAGCACAGATCAACCTGCTGCACACTCAACTGCACACCCTGCAATATCGATTGGATGAACTAGAGACGGCGGCTAACCCAGTCAATCGTCGCTATCGGGCACCTGATCCTGAGACTACAAACTATAGCTCGATCGTCAAACTTTCCTTTAAAGCGATGAAGCTATTGTTCATGTTTCTAGTAGGTTTTGCGTTAGTTTACATTTTGGCTGGGAGCCTTAACGCTTCATCAGTTACGGAGATTTTGCGAATGCTGATGTCGGTTTGGCTAATGCCGCTTGCCGCAATGACGTTTTGCATGATCGCAGTTGCCTCGATCGTTGAATCACTCAAATGAAAGAGGGAGCTTAGACCTTGCACCTCTCGCAACAACCGCCAAGAATTGAAGTTCTTAGCTCATCTCTCAAACCTATTTCAGTGGGTTGAAACTTCTGCTCAGTCGTCTTCAGAGGACTTTGCGATTAGCCCAAATCTTAGTTCAGAGCGGGCGAGAAATCGTTGAGACGGGTGCAAGATTTAGCATTGCTGCATGAAAGTATGAATTGCCCTCCTCACGAAGTGGGGCGAATCTGGCGGTTCATACTTTCATGCAGTAACGCTCTGCGATCTAACCTTTAGATTGAGCGTCTTTCAGTCTTTTGACGAATGAAGAAATAATGCTTTGTCTCTATTGTCAGGGCAACAGTTTAGAAAGATGGGAGAGCAACGTGATGCCGTTAATTACATTAGAAGATTTTTATCCGACCTATCGTGAAGGACATTCTGACAGCAAATCCGAGATCAAAGGATTTGACGCTTGCACCCAGAATGGCAACAAAGTTGGCGCGATCGCAGATATTTTAGTAGACGATCAAGCAGGGCGGTTTCGCT
Source organism: Phormidesmis sp. (assembly GCA_043772715.1). GTDB lineage: Bacteria > Cyanobacteriota > Cyanobacteriia > Leptolyngbyales > Leptolyngbyaceae > Phormidesmis_A. Next base: position 5,566 of record JAYVFW010000149.1, read on the forward strand.
ATCTGGTCGTCGATTTGAGGACATCTGGCTTTAACAAAAAAGTGTTGCTGCCGATCGGGTTAGCTCACATTAATTACACCGACGATCGCGTTTATGTAGATGGTTTGAGCAAAGAGCAAATTGAACATCTACCTGACTTCCACAGCTTAGAGCGGATCGATCATCACTATGAAGAACAGGTGCAGAATGTCTACCGTCCTACGGCAAAGCCAACCCCAAAAGCGGCGGCTCCGACTGTGCATCACCATGAGAAACACCCTGATTTGTATGCGGTGAATGACACTCAGCACCAATCTTTAAAGCTCTACGAAGAGCGGCTGATTGCGAATAAGCAACGGCAGAAAACGGGAGAAGTGGCGATCGGAAAACACGTTGAAACAGAAACTGCGAGGGTTTCGGTTCCGGTTGAGAAAGAGCGGGTTGTGATCGAGCGAGTCACACCGACGAGCGGCGCAACCATTCCACTTGGCGCAACCGCTTTTCAAGAGGGGGAAGTAGCTCGGATGGAAGTTTATGAGCAAACCCCTGATATTCACAAAGAAGCGTTTGTGCGGGAGGAAGTTCGCGTGACGAAGGTCGTAGATCAAGACACCGTTGTTGCCGAAGAGACGCTGCGACGCGAGGAATTAGATGTGGATACGCAAGGTCGTCCGGTGGTTGATCAAGGGCGATAAACTTTAGTAGACCTCCTGCACAAATCCGGGAACGCCCCCTAAATCCCCCATTCTGGGGGATTTAGGGGGCACAAGCCGACCTCAGCGAAGCGAGATCTGAGAGCAGTTTATATCTGGAATCCTATTCATGCAGGAGGTCTAGTGGTTGTTCCCCTTTATACTGGAAGAAAGGTCAAGATCCTTAGAACTCCGACTTTTGGGATCGGAGTCTTTGTATTGGATCTCTACAAAACTTTCAGGCTCTATTAGAAATCCGGGCAATCTTAAGGCTTCGTGAATTCTATTGAGAAAGGTTAGAATTCAGTCTAGTCCTCCCCGCTAGGTGTAGATTTTGCCATGACGATCGCCCCCAACGTTGAGCTGACGTTTACGTTTCAAGACCCGGATGTCAGCCCTGAAAAGCAGGAAAAACTGACGCAAACTCTCTGGCAACAGATGCGATCGCTAGAAGGCGTGAAGGTCGATCGTGTTGCCGACCCCAATCCCCCTGAAGGAAATCGCGGAGGTGCGTTTCTCTGGGGGTTACTGCAAGCGGACGTGAGTGTTGCCAGTCTCAAAAACTTATTTGGATTTGTGGGCGATCGGCTGGGCAATAAGCCGATCAAAATTAAAGCCAAGTTTGCCGATGGTCGAGAAGTAGAGCTTGAAGTTAGCAGTCGAGAAGAACTGGCGGCGGCTGAAGAAACGATCAAGCGGCTCTCACAGTCGATGTAACCCTATGGCAAAGGTGGCGCTGTTGATTGGGGTAAGTGAATATGAGCCGGGGTTAAACTCATTGCCTGCGGCGGCGAACGATGTCGAGGCAATGCGACGGGTTTTGCAGCATCCAGAGATTGGCGGATTCGATCGCGTTACACCGCTTCAAAATCCTGATTTGCTGACGATGCAAAATGCGATTTCGACCTTGTTCGACAATTGTCATGAAGATGATTTGCTGCTGCTCTATTTTTCTGGGCATGGCATCACGGATGAGTTTGGCAAGTTCTATTTCACCAGTTGCAGCACCCGAAAAACTTCGCAAGGCAAGCTCAACAAAGGAACGGCTGTGCCTGCTAGTTTTGTGCATGATGTGATGGAAAACTGCACCTCTAATCGCCAGGTTGTGATTTTAGATTGCTGCAACAGTGGCGCGTTTGGCGAGGGCATGATTGCCAGAGATGCAGAAGGAAAGATCGACTTTAAGCAGCAGTTGGGCGGCGAAGGTCGAGTTGTGCTGACATCATCTTCGGCAGTGGAATATTCGTTTGAGCGCAAGGGAGAAGAGTTGGCGATCTACACTCGCTATTTGGTTGAAGGCATTGAGACGGGGGCGGCGGATCTCGATCGCGATGGCAAGATTTCGGTCAATGAGTTGCACGATTATGCCAAAGACAGAGTGAGCAAAGCCGCTCCTTCGATGCGCCCTCAGCGATATATTCTGCGAGAAGGAGAGAAGATTTTTCTAGCCAATGCGCCTATTAGCGATCCAAAGTTGCTGTATCGATCGACGGTTGAGGAATTTAGCCAAGACGGAATCATTCGTCCTGCTGGGCGGCGCGTGTTGAATCGGCGATCGCAGTTTTTCAACCTCACGATCGCAGAAGCAGCCGCGATCGAGGCTGAAGTTTTAGAACCTTATCGCCAACATCAGCGCAATTTGCAAGACTATGAAGAGGTTTTGCAAGAAGAGATTGCGATCGAGTCTCCGTTAAGCCCTCGGACTCGTCAAGAACTCAAGGCTTTACAAAAAGAACTCAATCTCACTGATGAAAATGTGGGCGCGATCGAACAACGCTTCCTTAAATCTCGCCCCGATCCTCCACCAGTTGAGCCTTCTACTCCTCGTCTTGCTCCACCCACCCCGCGAACTGTCTCAACGTTTGAGTTTGATATTGTCACTGTAGAAGCACAGAAATCGGGCTTGTTTGGTCAGAAGAAACTGACGACTCAAACTCGTCGAGGTCGCGCCGAATATTTCACTGAAGACTTTCTTAAATTAGATATGGTGTCGATTCCGGGTGGCTCGTTCACAATGGGTTCGACTGAGTATGGCAATGAAAAGCCAGCGCACAAGGTAACGATCGCGCCCTTTTTTATGAGCAAATATGCGATTACTCAGGCGCAATGGAGCGTGATCGCAAGTCTCCCAAAAATCAATCTCGATCTCAAGCCCGATCCGTCCAACTTCAAAGGAGTAAATCGACCTGTTGAACAAGTGTCTTGGGATGAGGTGGTTGAGTTTTGCGATCGCATCTCCAAAAAAACTGGAAAACTCTATCGCTTACCCAGTGAAGCCCAATGGGAATACGCTTGCCGTGCAGGAACGACAACGCCGTTTCATTTTGGGGAAACAATCACAACTGATTTGGCAAATTATCGAGGTACAGATTGGGACTTGAATGGCAAGGTTTATCCAGGGAACTATGGAGACGGGCCAAAAGGAATTTTTCGGGAGCAAACAACGGATGTAGGCAGCTTTCCGCCTAATACGTTTGGGCTATATGATATGCACGGAAATGTTTGGGAATGGTGCGCTGATCCTTGGCATGAGAACTATAACAATGCTCCTGCTGATGGTCGGGTTTGGGAACTGGATAGCGATCACGAAAATTCACTTCGACTGCTGCGCGGCGGGTCTTGGAACGACTTCCCGGTCAACTGCCGCTCTGCGAGTCGCCTCAGGCTTTGGCGCGATGTCCGCAACAACGTCATCGGTTTTCGCGTCCTCCTCCTCCCTGCTCCCAGGACTCCTTAACCCTGCCAATGCGAGCTGTACGGGCAATCCCCCCGTGGTTGCTCCCCTAACCATCGGGTCAACAAACCCATCGGCGCTGGTTCTTTGAAAACATTCGTGTGATGGCAATGTTTGGGCGATCGTCCGTCAAAAATTGAGAAATGTTTGCGCGATCATAGATTAAAGATATTTCATAAGTGCGATCGTTGCATGGGCAGTCGCGGGGACACTTTGCTAATCAGTCTTATCCTCTAGACTGGACAGATCAGAAAGAATCACAGACTGACGATCGGGAAAATCAACCACAAGTTTCAACTCTCCTCCCATCGCCTTGACATAGCCTTTCAACGTTGAAAGCAGAAGATCTGTTCTACTCTCAAGATGAGAGACACTCTCTTGACGGATTTCAAGAAGCTCTGCCATTTTTTCTTGAGTGAGCTTAAGAGCTTGGCGCAAATCTCGCAGAGTCATTTCTTCAGCGATTAACTGCGCTGCTCGTGATTCAATCTCTTCTCGACGTTCTACTGGAAGATGTTCAAGCTTCTGCTTCAGCGTTGTCATTCTTTTCTCCTTGTTCTTTTAGCTGGATTAAGTGAGCGTCAAATCGAGTCTCAGCCTTTTTAATGAGTGCTTTGTAAAAGCGTTTTTCACTGCTTCCAGACTTATCGCCAGCAACCAATAGGATGGCTCGTCTCAGGGGGTCGAAGGCAAAGGCAACGCGCCAGACCCCATCAGCAGCATCAAATCGAAGCTCTTTCAGGTTGGAATGCTTTGAGCCTTTAAGTGTGTCTACGTGGGGACGTTTTAGCATCGGTCCAAAGTGTTCTAGCAACTGAGCGTGAGCGAGAAGTTCATTCTGCACCTCCTCCGCTAACTGGTCAAACTCTAGTTCAAACTCCACATGAAACTCAACAGTCCAAGTCATTCTAGCCAATATAGATTAGAAATTATACCCTTTCAAAGGTATAGGCAGAATTGCTATTTTGTCCAGCTTTGCGCTTTATGTTATGGCAGAAAGAGCGATCGGACTAGTTACAGAAAATCAGGTCAACATACTAAAAAAATGGGAAGAACTTCATGGTTGAACCCGCATTAGAAGATCTAGAATTTCGCCAGCAGTTTGCGCGGGCGCAAGCAGCCGCGATTCATGCAAACCTCACAAAACCGAGAGCGATCGCAGCTTCCTATGATGCCGAAGCGAAGGTAGTCATCGTGCGTTTACGAAGTGGTGCAACGTTTAGCTTCCCACCAGAGATTGCCCAAGGGTTACGTGGAGCAAAGGCAGAAGACCTGGCTCAATTAGAAATCACGCTAATGGGAGATGGACTCCATTGGAAAACGCTAGATGCAGATTTCAGCGTAGCGGGTTTACTCGCTGGAGTATTTGGCACAAAACATTGGATGGCAGCGCTTCAGCAACAGTGGTCACAGCAAGCTTCTTAAAAACGCTGACGATCGTAAATTCCCCAGCGATCATCACAGTCTTTTCATAAGACACAAATTGCGGTTCCCGTAGAGTTGCGCCATGCGCTAATCGCGCTATTCGCCTCTCTACACGGGGGGCTTAACCCTAGCTTCACCCTTGATCTCTGCCCTCACACCTGAGCGGGAGGAGCCGTTGCCTCAACAGCCGTAAACGACTCTAAGATTTTGTAGGTGTGAGACGCGCCTTGAGGCACCACCCAAGAGTTTCCCGGCTCTAGCAAAACCATCTGTCCTTCAAGGTGTAATTCTGCCCGACCTTGGATGACATATCCAACAGTTTCATAGTCTCGTTGAGTATTTGGCTTTGCCTCGCTAGGCTGCTCGTTTTCCCAAAGGCGCATCGAAACTTGCTTGCCCGATGCTAAATATTTTTGACCCATGTCACCGTGAGGCGAGGACTGGGCATCGACTTTTTTAACGCTTGTGTCAGTCATAAAATTCTTGGAGTTTAGCTGGAACTAGAAGAATACTAGACTGTTAGCAGTAGGCTTCCGTCTAACTTTAGCAGGACTTACGCATTTCCAAAACCTCGGAGGTTTAAGCCACTCTGTTGGTCACGATGCTTGATTCTTGGTTAAAACCTCCGAGGTTTGCGTAAGTTCATTTAGAAGATAATGCACGGCGTTGCTGAATGCAAATATGAATTGCCCCCCTAGCCCTCCAAGTTTGAGGGGAACCAGAATCTTAAAGTCCTCCAAAATTGGGGGATTTAGGGGGCGAAAGGATTCAGCCTCAATAGACAGATTCATACGTGCATTCAGCAACGCCTAATGCACTTCAAGAACGCCCTGTCAGATGGCAGAGAAACTACAGGTTCCAATTCAGCGCGGCGGCGATCTGATGGGCGAGTTCCAACGGCTCAAAGGGCTTGCCGATCGTCGCTTTAATTCCCAGTTGAGCATAGTGGCGCTGATCAGAGTCCTGAATCTTAGCCGTTAGCAAAATGACTGGAATGGACTGAGTTGCAGCATTGTTGTGAAGTTGGGCAAACGTCGTCAGCCCGTCCATTTCAGGCATCATCACATCAAGCAAAATCGCGTCTGGTTGTTCGGCTATGGCTCTGATGATGCCTTCTTTCCCAGAACTTGCCGTGATTACCTCCCAGTTGGTGATCGTCTCCAGACAGATTTTTGCCACTTCTTGAATATAGGGTTCGTTGTCAATAATCAAAACGCGCTTCATTTGACATTTGCGCCTTCTAAATCTTCTGACACCAAACGATTGAGCAGTGGATCGCTGCCCTGCCACAACGGTAAGACAACCGTAAAGGTTGAGCCTTTTCCTTCACCGGGGCTTTCGGCGCGAATGGTGCCTTGAGTGAGTTCGACTAAGTGACGCACGATCGCCAACCCCAACCCTAACCCGCCAAACGATCGCGTCGTGCTGCTATCAGCTTGGCGAAACCGATCGAAGACTCTCGGCAAAAATTCGGCGTGAATGCCAATGCCATTATCAATGACTTGAAGCTGAAGAAATTCTTCATTCAGTCGCTTCTCTAGCTTCACCTCGACGGTGCCCTCGTTGGGCGTAAACTTGATGGCATTGGTGAGCAGATTGAGAATCACCTGCTGCAACCGCATCGGGTCGCCCCAAACTTTGCTGACTGATGGATCAATCGCGGCAATTAACTGAATTGATTTTGCATTGGCTTGGGGACGCACCGAGTCGATCGCAATCTCAACGACGTGAATGAGATTAACCGCACAGTAGTTAATCTGAAGCTTGCCCCGAATCATTTTAGACACATCTAGAATGTCTTCGATCAATCGCGATTGGGCTTCGGCGTTGCGCTCGATCGTGGCTAATGCGCGAGCAACACTCGTCTCATCCATCTTCTTCGATCTCAGCAGTCGTGCCCAGCCCAACATCGAGTTAAGGGGCGTTCGCAACTCGTGGGATAGCACTGCAAGAAACTCGTCTTTCATGCGGCTGGCGGCTTCGGCTTCTTGGCGAGCAATCTGTTCGCGCAGCATTTCGGCACGGGTTTCTTCGGCTTGTTTGCGCTCAGTGATGTCTTCGATCGTGCCCACATAGCCCAAGAGTTCTCCTTGAGCCGACAGCATGGGGCTAGAGCGGACGTGCATCCAGCGCGGCGCGTGATCATCACGGGTGTCAAATTGCAGCTCTTCTGAGTAGTGGCTGCCCTCGCGCACGTAGGTCTGCCACTGCGCGATCGCCCGTTCCTGACATTCGGCACAAACCGATGGAAACCAACCTGCTGCTAAACTCTGAGCTTCGGTCAAACCGCAGATTGCCTGAAATCGAGGATTGGCATAAGTGCAGCGCCCCACTGAGTCAACCACAAAAATGCCGACCGGAGAGCAGGCACTCAGCGATCGAAATCGTTCTTCGCTTTGGCGCAGTTCTCCATTCATCGCCACAAGTTGGGCGGCTTGTCGCTGCACTGCTTCGGTTTTTTTAAACAGATCAACGAATGCAGTGACTTTAGAAATTAGAATGCTGGATTCAATGGGTTTGAACAAATAATCAACAGCTCCCAGCGCATAGCCCTTAAACATGAGCTGATCACTAGCGCTAAAAGCAGTGAGAAAGATAATCGGGACGTGGCGCGATCGCGAACGACTACGAATTAAGGTAGCGGTTTCAAAGCCATCCATTCCTGGCATTTGCACGTCCATCAAAATCACGGCAAAGTCTTGATTTAGCAGATGTCTTAACGCTTCTTGCCCAGAGTTCGCTCTCACCAAATTACCCAGATCACCGAGAACCGCCTCCAGTGCTAGCAAGTTTTCTGGCTGATCGTCTACCAGCAGAATATTTACTTTCATGTCGGGGTGCATAGGCTTTGCTGGATAGAAGGGGATGAGGATTGACCACCAGGGAAGCGGTGCCGGGGTTGTCTCACTAGTTCAACCTCCGGTAGATCTTTTCACCCGTCGCAATTTCTTCATATTGCTTTTCGTAGGCGGTGAATTTGAGAGACTCTTGTCGCCCCAAACCAAGAATGCCAAACGGACACAGACTGTTGTGAAACAATCTGCAAACCTGCTCTTGGAGGAGATGATTAAAATAAATCAACACGTTGTGACAAATAATCACGTTGAATTCATTAAACGATGAATCGGTCGCTAGGTTGTGCTGAGAGAAAACAATATTTTCTCTTAACGATGCGCGAAACAGGGCGCTGTCATAGGCAGCCGTATAGTACTCTGAGAAGCTACTTTTGCCACCTGCCTTTAAATAAGACTGCGTATATTCTTGCATTAATTCTAATGAGAAAATGCCCTGTTTGGCTTTTTGTAGAACAACCTCGTTCGTGTCAGTCGCGTAGATGCGACAGCGATGATAAAGCCCTTCTTCTTGAAGCACGATCGCCATTGAATAAACCTCCTGCCCAGTCGAGCAACCCGCGTGCCAGATACGAATGAAGGGATAGGTTCGCAGCAGGGGAACCACTAAAGTCCTAAAGGCGAGAAAAAAGCTAGGATCACGAAACATTGCCGTCACGTTGACCGTGAGGCTGAGTAAGAACCGCTTCAGACAAGCCCGATCGTGCAAAATCTGCGCTTGCAATGCCGAAATGGTTGCAACCCCCTCGACGTTTAAAAAACGCCGAATGCGTCTCTTGAGCGAGTCGGCGGCGTAGTTGCGAAAATCGTGACCGTAGTAACGATAAATGCCATCTAAGAGCAACTGAATTTCGATGTCCTCTAGGTTAGGGGTGGATGAGATGGTGTCCATCAGCGAATAGTCTACTCAGCAAAGGGCATAGAGTTGCTCACTCTTAGGGCAGATTATTGCTAGCAAAGCGTCCAGGTCGCTCTGCTAAATTAACGTCAGTTCGATAGAAGTGGTTCACTCGAAACAGCTTTGCTGAGAAGGCAGTATCAATTTGGGAAGCCCCCTAAATTCCCCAAAATTGGGGGACTTTGAACCGGAAATTTTGGCTTGAAGTCCCCCAAATTGGGGGATTTAGGGGGCAGAAGCTGCTGACAACGAAGCGAAAAAATTCGTCGGACTGACGTTAAATAACATCGGTTACTTGCAGTGATAACGGACACGGCAGTGCCATGCCGCTACTAGAACGTTCCTCTTGTCACCCCTAATTGATTTTGCAGGTTTAACGATCGCCAGAGTTGCGAACCGTTAATTTCTCCTTTTAGAAGTTTTTGATAGCATTCAATTGTGTGTTTGACATCTTCGGGGGCTTCGTTGACAAATTCAATCCGAAAGTGATTCACGCCTAATTTTACCAGCGATTGAAAATATTCTGCCCCGGTTTGCGCTTTGCCATTAAACACTGTGTTGCGGCATCCAGCGTCGGCGGTGAGAATGTGTTCTGTTCCCACTCGATCGCGGAGTTTTACGTCGTGCTTTTCGCAGGGTCGCCCGCAGTTGGTGTAGTCAGTTCCGTCTGACATAAAGGCGCAAAACACGCAGTGTTCCATGTGAAACATCGGCATATGTTGATGAAGAGTCACCTCAAACCGATCGGGTGAACCGCTCGTTAATAAATCTTGCAGTTGCGAGATGTTTAGATCATAAGAAGCGGTGACTCGCTCTAAGGCAAACGTCTGGATTAAGTAGTCTGCGGTCAAAGCGTTAGCGACGTTGAGTGAAAAATCTCCGATGCAGCGATCGGACTCAAAGAACTGAAGCTGATCATAATTTCGCACCAGATAGCCATCGGCTTGAGAATCCCGCACTTGTTGCAAAATCCAATTTTCTCCAGGTTTGGTGATTCGAGGCGGCGCAACCCAAATTGTCTTGTTGTGCTGCCTCACCAGTTGCACTGCTTGCTTATAGGTACGCGGATCTTCAAACTCGCAGTAGAGCGTCTGAATATCTGTTTCTAACGCGGCTCGAAGCTGACCCAAACTGCGAACTAAGACTAGAAGAGTGGGAGATGCCACCGAGAGATCGCGAACCGCAGGCAGCAACGTTGAGAGCGTCGCGTTTGAGTTAAGCTGCCAGCGTTTGGGCTGGATTCGCAGGGTTTCTAACTGGGTAACAATTTCTCGACGGATGCGATTTAGTTCACTCACAGGCAGCATCACAGACCCGTTGAGATGATTAGTCAAGCGATCGAGCCGAAAAGGAGTGTTGCCAAGCCGTCCCAACTGTTCTTGCAGACGATCACTCGTCAACGGTTTATTATGCGCCTCAACTAAAGGCATCTCAGACTCGACTTGCACAACGTGACCGATACGATCGCAAGCAATCACCACCAGAGTTTGTCCGACATCGCCGTAGATCTCAAGGTCAATCGGACGCTGAAATTGGGGCGTATCTCCGGCATAGGTTTGTCTGACTTGGCGATCGAGTTCCGGGTCGCTGGTTTTCCAGACGCGATCGCCGAGATGAATGCGTTTGAAGTTCAGCGCACCGCGTCCAAAGGTGAGAATTGAGTTTTGTCCGTGAGGCGCGATCGTGTAAATCCGTCCACCTTCTTCTGAGGCTTCGGGGTGTCCACTGTCAAAGACTATGCCGTCTCCCGGCTTGAGAGGTGCTTGCAGTCGCAGCGTAATCTGTTCGTTGCGAATTTGGGTGACTTCGCCTAGATAAACGCCGCGCTTCTTCCCAAATCGAGCATGAACTAATGCTTGATTATTAATGCCCTCAAACCATCCGGTGTGGAGTCCTCGCGAAAATGCCATCTCCAGGTTGTAGCGGTCTTCTAATCCTTCGGTTGACTCTAGATCTGACATTGTGCGATCGAGCGCTTGTCGATAGACTCGCGTCACGTTTGCCACATATTCAGGCGATTTTAACCGTCCCTCAATTTTGAGACAACTGACTCCTGTTTTAACTAACTCTGGCAGCACGTCTAGCCCCGCCAAATCTTGAGGACTCAAGAGATATTTGCGATTATCTTGAGCGTTGGTCAAATCAATCACTTGACCGTCTGAAATTAATTCATAGGGCATTCGGCAGGCTTGAGCGCATTCACCGCGGTTAGCAGACCGTCCGCCCAGTGATTCACTGGTTAAACACTGCCCCGAATAAGCAACACACAGCGCTCCATGCACAAACACTTCTAACGGCAGCGAGACGTTTTTTTCGGTAATTTGCTGCTGAATTTTGTTGATTTCTTTAATTGAACACTCACGAGCTAACACCACTAACTGACAGCCGATCGTTTGGGCAAACTCTACCCCAGCGGCACTCGTGATGGTCATCTGCGTCGAGGCGTGAATCGGGAAGTCAGGCGACAAGTGACGAATCAGACGACAAATGCCAATATCTTGCACGATCGCCGCATCGACCCCAGCCGAAACGATCGTGCGGAGATACTGTTCGGCTTCTGCTAACTCTGCCGGAAAAATCAAAGTGTTGAGGGTGACATAACCCTTTACGCCGCGACGATGTAAAAACTCCATTAGCTGAGGCAGATCGGCTTCGGTGAAGTTTTGCGCTCGCATTCGGGCATTAAACCGCTCTAAGCCAAAATAAATCGCGTCTGCGCCATTTTCGACAGCGGCTTTGGCGCAATCCCAATGTCCGGCGGGGGCAAGCAGTTCGGGACATCGCAGCAGGCTAGTAGCGGGAGGCGTTTCGTTTTCAGCAGCGTGCATGAGCGTTGAGAAAATGGC
>JAYVFW010000150.1:0-5373 GCA_043772715.1 Phormidesmis sp.
CACTAGACCTCCTGCATGAATAAAATTCTCGACGTAACTACCCTGAGATCTCGCCCCCTAACCCCCAATTCTGGGGGAACCGGAGTTCAAAGTCCCCCAGAATTGGGGGATTTAGGGAGCGTTCCCGAATTCGTGCAGGAGGTCTACTCAAAAAAACCGAGAAATAGTATGGTGCCAGAATTGGGACTAGTCTGCATCACCGTATCCAAGGCAGTGCGCTATCGAACTGTGACCCGCAAGCGGCTGTTTCAGTTTGATCAGTTAGAGCAAGCGCGAATGTTACGCGAACTCTACGCCGATAATTTGCAGCGTTTAGGCGCAGCGATCGAGTTTTGCAGCGCTAATCAGATTCGCCTATATCGGCTGAGTTCTGGGCTATTTCCGTTTGCAGATGATGTGATTGGCGAGAAAGTCTTAGAAGAGCTTGAAGCAGAGATCGGATTAGTGGGCGATCGTGCCTCTCGTCTAAACATCCGTTTAGTGTTGCACCCCGATCAGTTTGTGGTACTCAGTTCCGATCGTCCTGAAGTCATCGAGAACAGCATCAAAATCCTCAAAACTCACGCCCGAATCTTTGATTTTTTGAAGCTGCCTCAGTCACCGTGGGCGCTGATGAACATTCACGGCGGCAAGGGCAATCGAGCGGAGCGATTAATTCGGGTGATTCAAGAGTTGCCTAACAATGTGCGATCGCGGCTGACGTTTGAAAATGATGAATACACCTATAGCAGTCAGGATATTTTTGCCGTGTGCCAAGCGGCAAATGTGCCGATGCTATTTGACGCGCATCATCATGTGATCCACGAACATCTAGACACTTATGAAGATCCTAGCGTTGCTGAAATGTTAGAAGCAGCCCGATCGACTTGGGAGATTCCAGAGTGGCAAATGGTGCACATCTCAAATGGAGCCGAAGCTTTTGGAGATCAGCGTCACAGCGATTACATCACGATAATGCCGAGTTCCTATCGTCAAGCACCCTGGATCGAGGTAGAAGCCAAGCAGAAAGAGTTGGCAATCAAAAAATTGCAAGATGAATGGTTGTTTTCTAACGTGAATGAGTTGGCTCCTGTGATATCCGAGCCGACTCAGTTAACCCCTGAAAAAGAGGGTGAAAAGATTACTTTATTGCTCTAGCAGAAATCATTCTAAGGATCGTGGATTAAATAACCTGCAAAAGTCCTCTGATTTGTCATCGCCGAGACTTCAGCCCCCTAAATCCCCCATTCTGGGGGATTTAGGGGGCTGAAGTCGATTGAAATGCAGCGACAATTTGAGGGCGAGGGCGAGAAGTTACACCTTAATAAATCCACGTTCCTAAATTCACCGAACCGTCTATCTCTTGATGAGAACTAGAACAGATAAACTCTACCTTTAGATTGACTGATCTATATCTTGAGTAGATAGAATTCATCAAATATTTAATTCACTATGTACGAGAGAGTACAAATAGAAATCACAACCTATGCAAGGTAGCTTAGTTGCATTCCCGGAAACCGCACGGGTGATTCCTGCGACCCTAAAAACTCAGCTAAAACACAACGCTTACTACGCGGCTGAAGCAGCGTTTATCGATCTAATCGAGGTCGAAGATTTAGATCGTAACTTGCAGGCTCACGCTGCTGCGGTTAGCCTGTTTGAAAACGCGCTAAACTCTGCTCTCGCAGACGCATATCAAACGCCACACGGGTCGGAAGCGGCTCATCGCTTTATTCAGCGAGTTCTCTATCGGATCAATCGGCTCAATCTGTTTTGGTACGATGATTTGCGTCACTATTCCAACGAGCGATCGCTCTATTTGCACCAGATTCGTGATCGTATCGAAACTCTGTGGCAAGAGTGGGAATTGTCCAAGCTGGCAGTCGATGACTATCGATTGCTAGATGCCAAACAGGCACTGCTCGATCGCTTTGCCGCCGATCTCGATCCGCCGATCTCGGCAGATGCTCACTATATGCGTGAGCAAATGACCTTTGAGGGTTATCGCTATCTACTCGCGATCACGTCGTTTGATGGGCTGATTGAAGCCAGTCGTCTGTCTCGCATTCTGGGAGGTGCAGCTAACGAGGTGCAAGCCACTTTAACCAAGGTGCTGCTCGAAGAATATGGCAATGGTCGCCTCTCGCGGAAACATTCCACATTCTTTGCTCAAATGCTAACCGAACTCGGACTTAGTACCCAACCAGAAGCCTATTTTGAGTTGGTGCCCTGGGAGGTTTTGGCAAGCATTAATCACAACTTCTTGCTAACAGAATGTAAGCGCCATTTTCTGCGCTACAACGGAGGACTCGCCTATTTTGAAGTGGCTGGGCCGTCAGCTTATCGCACTTATTTAGCAGCAGCTCAACGGTTGCAGCTTTCTAATGGGGCGATGGGCTATTGGGATTTGCACATCAAAGAAGACGAGCGGCACGGACGCTGGATGATCGAAAACGTGACGCTGCCTTTGGTGCAGATGTATCCCGATCAGGCTTGGCAGATCGTGCTGGGCTATGAACAGGAAAAGTTAATGGGCGATCGCGCCAGCGCTGCTGCTGTGCAAGTGATTCGTCAGGGTGAACAGGCTGACCTTTTACCCGTCATTCCAGCACCCTAGCTCTCGATTTGATTAACGTCAGTTCGACAGGTTTTTTTGCTTCGTTCTCAGCGGCTTCTGCCCCCTAAATCCCCCATTCTGGGGGACTTCAAGCCAAAGTCTCCGGTTCAAAGTCCCCCACGATGGGGGATTTAGGGGGCTTCCCGAATTCACCACCAAAGCGAACTACTGCTATCGAACTGACGTTTGATAAGGACAATCGCTTGCCCCTGACTGAATTTTCACGATCGTTAACTCCCCATTACAAAGTGAGGTCATTGTCTTGACTGGAATATTGCTGCGCTCTTTTGGAGCTTCACAAAGCGAATCCCTTGAGTCTAAAAAGTCCTTTTCAGAAAAGGAAGTCTTTTTCTGCCCTGAAGAATCCCATTTCTACTCCCATTGTTTAGAACGTTTGGTATTTAATCAGTGCAGCAATTCTGATTTAGTTATAGAGTTTGGCTGCGGTGATGGCACTCCGGTGATCAATTCTCTCAACAGAATTAACTTTAATAGCCAAGTTCACGGCTATGAACTGAATTCTTCAGCGCACGCAGTTGCCCAATCTAGAATTGACCAACACAATCTCAACCAGCAATACACCGTTCATAATCAGTCATTTTTTGAGACATCTCACCCGGATGCTCAATATTTGATTGCTAATCCGCCTTACATTCCCGCACCCGATAACAAAATTGCTATGCCGTTGTTACACGGTGGATTTGACGGTGCAACCATTACCAATCGATTGCTATCGCTCAACTATCCGAGTGTGATGCTGCTAGTTTCTAGCTACTCTAATCCAGTTGGAACGATCGAGCATGCGCTAACCAATGGTTACAGTGTTGCTGATTTTATGATCACACCGCTAAAATTCGGTTATTACAGTTCCGAACCCAAAGTTAAGAATCACATCTCTAATCTGCGCCGCGATCGTAAAGCCTTTTATTCTGACAATATTTACTTCTTGGCAGGTGTTTTGTTTAGAAAGCGTACCCTCTGTGATGCAGATATATCAACCGAACTGATTCGAGTAATGACATCTTTGTGATGTTTTTACGATCGCACAGTCACGAGATCGAAATTCACAAGCATCTGCCGCGCTTAGGCATGGCAGAACATCGGCAGTTTTTGCTCGACCAATTGACGGCTCCCTATGCGCTGTTTTTAGATGACGATCTGATTTTAGAATCTTACGTCGTTCAACAAATGCTAACCGCGATCCAAGAAGAGGGCTGCGGTTTTATAGGCAGAGCCTTGAGCGGGTTGAGCTTTATTAAAGACATCAGAACTCACGAACAAGCGATCGAGGTTTGGGACGGTAAAGTTGAGCCAGAAACATTAGCGCCTGGAATGCCCGAATGGAATCGCTGACGGCTACACAACGCAGCGAATCTCTATCATCTTCAGCGAAAATTGGGACTCACTATTTGGCAGACAAGGGTCTTAAGCCCCTTGTTTATACATTTAAGGAACGTGAATTGATTAAGGTGCACCTGCTCGGACTCAACTAGCGTGTCTATCAGTTCATTGGTGGCTCCGTTTTAGTCGGCTTGTGCCCCCTAAATCCCCCATTCTGGAGGACTTTGAAACCGGAAATCTTGGCTCAAAGTCCTCCATGCATGGGGGATTTAGGGGGCAAGGATCTCAGCCATGACGAATCAAGAGGTTTGATGACAAGATCGACAGATGATTCAATCCACGATCCTAAGCTTGATCGATTAAAATCCGCTAAAGTTGTACCCAACGCCTACTAAGACACCAATAGCAGTTTCTCCAGTCACAGTAGCGTTTACCGCAGCCGTTGCCGTAAACTGTGAGCTAATGGGAACGTCAACTCCACCCGTTAGCAGTAGCGCAACATTGGCACCATCTCCAGTCGAGATCGCAGCTCCGATCCCAACATAAGGGGCGGCTGTAAAGCCTAGCGATTCGGTCGGACCTTCGCCAAACGAGAAATCATAGGTAACCGGAAGCAAAATCGTCACGTCACCACTAAACAGCAAAGAAGGACGCACCGAAAACGAACGCTGTAAGCCAATCTTGCTGATCACTGCAAAGCTGCCTTCGCCCAGTGCAGTGTCGCCACTGCCGATGCCAATATTGCCGCCGACCCCCACGTAGCTAGACCCCGATCGGGTCGATCGCCCCGGAGAAATCTGAGTTTGAATGGGTGTGGTTTGAGGCGCAGTTTGCGTGGGCGTAGTTTCAGTTGGAACGGTAGGTTGAATCTGTGGAGTAGTTTGAGTAGGCGTAGTCTCAGTTTGAACTGGAGTCTGAACAGGCTGCGGAGCGCTCTGAGTTTGAGTCGGAGTCCCCGAAGTGTCAGGCTGAGTTGTGCCTTGAGCCATGACGGTTCCCGATGAAATAGAAGATTCTGTAAAATTGACTTGGGCAGAAGTCTTCACACCCTGGGACGATCGTAGACTCGACAGCCCGATCGCAGACTGAGCCACTTTACCCGGAACTGGCTTAACCACACGATCAGCAGCGCGGGGCGTGGGTTGTGATGGGGCAGAGATCGCAGCGCTAACAGCGCTCTCTGACAGCGGTACACGTTCGCTGCTGAGGTCTTCTGCCTGTGCCTTCAAGTTGCCTGCAAAAACGGCTAGGCAAAGAAAACTTAGCGGCAAGAAAACACGTTTGAAACGAAGCAGATTAGATTTCATAGCTTATCCAATATATTCAAGGCGTAGATGCGCGATCGCGACTAAAAAGCGCTGTCGACTTTTCAGCCCGACTTCTAGAGCGTAAGAACGAACGCCTTTTGAACCCTCTCTCTAAAGAAGGAATAGTTG
>JAYVFW010000151.1:0-5363 GCA_043772715.1 Phormidesmis sp.
CGCGAAATCTCTTTAAGGCTCGCGATCGAAGGAGTCGATCGCGTGGTCGAAGTCGGTTGTGGCAATGTGTTGACAGGTTTAATTGCTCGAACCTGTGAGGATTTGATTCTAGAAAACGTGGGATCTTTGGAAGATCTTGTGGGCGATCGTCCATTAAATGAGTCTGAGAACTTTGGGGTTCAGGCGTCTTGCTTGACTTAGACGATCGCAAGAAGGCACGACATATCGTGCCCCTACCCGTGTCCTCTTGCAAATCTGTTCCACAAATCAAATTGGCATTAACCCTTCTGCTGCCCGACTTTTCGCGCTTGCACTAATTGTGTGCGTGCCGCCTCTAACTGAGGACCCGGATCGGTTGTGACCCAGCCAGAGCCTTTCTGCTGTCTGGTTTCATAATGTAGGTGCGGCCCAGTCGATAGCCCTGTGCTGCCGACTCGCCCAATAATTGTGCCCGGTTTGACTTGCTCACCAGGTCGCACAAACATTTGCGACATATGAGCATAAAGCGTGTCTTGCTTGCCCTTAGCGTGCTGAAGCACCACTGCTAACCCATAACCGCCCATACGATCGGCGACAGCAACTCGTCCGATGCGCGTGGCTAAGATGGGCGTTCCTTGAGCCGCACCCAAATCAACGCCCGCATGAAACCGTCGATCGCCCCTGACTGGATGGACGCGCCAACCATACTTAGAGGTGACAGGTGCCGGGACGGGCAAAGGGTACATAATCTGTTCGCCTGTCAAGTTGTTAGGGATAGGCGCGGTGCCACGATAGGCTTGTAGCTCTGGCGCTGTCGGGTTAGTGGTGCTGTAATCTTGATTGGCTGCCCGTAGCCCCGATGAGTCGCTGCCACTCGCGGAACTGGTTGCGGTAATTTGGCGATTAACCAATGGCTGAGGTAAACGCTGAATCGCGATCGGCACCGACTGAAAGCCCGGATTCACCACCACTTGACTTGGAGCAGCCGGAGGCAGGGGGGGTAGTCTGGGCACCGATCGCAGCAGGTCTTGCTGGCGCTCAGATTGGCGCTGATTAAGCACAACTCTGACAGGTTCGGTGGCTTGGGCAACGCCTACTTTGCGGCTTTTAGCTTCTAGAGAATTGATGGTGTTTACTAGGTCTGCCCGCACCGTTACCGAAAGGGTGGGGTCTTGCAGCAGTTGACGAGCCTGGTCAAAATTTCCTTTGCTAACAGACTCATAAGCGCGAGTGGCTACTTCTCCCTGAGCTGCTTTCTTGGCGGCATCTTTGGCTACAATCTCTGCGAGGCGTTGCTTTAAAACTTGGCGACGTTCTGATAGTTGAGTTGACTGATTAGAGCTACTGTTCGGCAACGATGTCTTTTGCGTGACAGACGGGTCAGGTGTCGGAGTGGCTGCGGCTTGATTCTGAAGTGAATTTTTGACGATCGGCAATGCAGCGCTAGTCGGAAGAGGATTGGCGATCGCAGCCTTTGAAACTTGCGCGGCTGGTTTTTCTGGGGCTGGTTTTTCTGGGGCTGGCGCTTCTCGATTCACCACCACTTCAAAAACTTGCGCGGCTGGTTTCTGCTGAGGAGTGGGTTGAGCCGTCAGTTTTGCCGTTTGAGGCGTGGTGCTTTGACTTACGACCTGTGGGCGCTGAATAGTGGAGGGAGCCGCAAGATTAGAGGTTTGAATCGTAGGTGTGGGTGCTGTAGCTGGGGGTAGCACTGGCACAGGTGGTAATCGCTCTGGAGACGCTGAAGGTGCTGACTCAGGCGGCGCGATCGGGGCGATCGCAGCCGGAGCTGCAACCTCTTGTTGAAAAACAAGTTCAGTCCCCGCTGGCTGAACTTCGTCAAGCGCAACCTTTTGAGTCGTGAGTTGCGATAACAGAGAAGGAATCAGGTCTAACATGGTACTCCGGGTGAGGGGGGACACCTAGCTAATACGCAGACCCGTCGTCATTCCAGGACAACTCCACCGATTCACCGTAATCCTACTCATTCCCTTACGAAAACTTCATACAGATGAAGATTAAGGGTCAGAAAACTCGCTGTGGGCACTCCAATCAGAATCGATTTCTGCGCCACTGAGGTCACGGTTAGAACTGGAGTGCTAAGTTAGAAATACTCATCATTCATCGACAGATCAGCAAGCTGCGAATCAAAAGTAACCCAGTATGTCAAAACAAACCTTCACGACATTGGATTATGAGACATCACAAGGTTCAGGCGTGTCGTCTGCTTCGCCTATGCTGGGAGGAGGCATTGTGTTAATTCTCTTAAGCGGAGTGGTGGGTTGGCAGTTGATCCGGCAGCGTCGATCGTTAAAAGCAACTCAAGGGCTGAGTTCCCACAAAAGCACCGAATATGCAGCAGATGTCCCCCCGCGCTTTACTCAAGCCCTGCAATGGATCGCCTACGCAAAAGGGCAAGAGCGATCGCAGCACTATGAAGCGGCGATCGCAACTTATAACCGGGGCTTGAGCGATCATCCTGACGATTTTCGGCTGTGGCATGAGCGCGGGTTGGCACTGGCAAAACTTCAGCGATTTGAGATGGCAATCACAAGCTACGATCGCGCCTATGCCCTGCAACCTAAACAGCGCGATCTGGCTCACGAGCGCGGTGATGCCCTCTTGCAGCTAGAGCGCTATGAAGAAGCCATTGCCTCTCTAGACACGTTTTTGCGCTATAACCCTGGCAATGCCCACGTCTTAACCGATCGTGGCTATGCCTACTGTCAACTCGATCGCCCTGAAGAAGCGTTGCAATCGTTTAATCAAGTGCTGAAAACTGAGCGGCGCGATCGCAATTCTCTCATTCGTGCCCACTACTACCAGATTGAGGCTCTGCGTCAATTGAGACAGTTTGAGGCAGCGCTGCGATCGTCCCAAGAAGCTATGAAGCAGCATCCTGAAGAATTCTTTAAAACGCAGCACGATAACTTGAGACGACAGATGGCCGACGATTAATGATCTCGCGGCGTTGCAGAATCAGGTCAGTAACGCCCATTATTTGAACTCAACATTACGCGCAGTGCAACTTTCCCAAAATTGCCCAAAAGCATCCCTCTCCCACCGGAGAGCTACTGTGTACGCACGAGTCTTCTGATCACTTTCATCGCCGAGGTCTTCGCCCCCTAAATCCCCCACTCGTGGGGGATTTAGGGGGCGAAGACGACTGAAACGGAGCGACGAACAACTTGTGTGTACACAGTAGCGAAGGTGAGGGTTCTTAGTCGCACCTCACGTAACATTAAATAATCTCAGAGGCGGTTTCAACTGGCGCTTGGGCTTGCGGTTGAAACTGAAACAGCGAGTACACCACGTCTCGACGGATGTTGATCATCATCTCTAAAAACAGTTCATAACCCTCGCTCTTATACTCAATGAGCGGATCTTTCTGCCCATAACCCCGCAGACCGACCGATTCACGCAGCGCATCCATTTGCTGAAGGTGTTCTCTCCAGAGAGTATCAATGCGGTTGAGAATGAAGAAGCGCTCGGCTTGACGCATTAAACCAGGTTGAAGCTGATCGACTTCGGCTTCCTTCAAATCGTAGGCGATACGTGCCTGCTCATGCAGAAAGGTTTTGATCTCTCCGATCGTCATATCTGATAGCTGGTCTGGCTCTAAGTCAGACAGCAGATAGACAAACTCTTTGACCTTGCCTACTAGCTTATCGAGTTCCCACTCTTCGGGCGGCAGATCAACGTTAATGTAGGCAGTGACGATATCATCCATCGTTTGCTCGGCATATTTGACGACCTGCTCTTTGAGGTCTTGCCCCTCTAGCACCCGACGACGCTCGGCGTAAATTGCCCGACGCTGATTGTTCATCACTTCGTCGTACTCAAACACCTGCTTCCGAATGTCGTAATAGTAGGTTTCGACTTTCTTTTGAGCGCCTTCGAGCGATCGGGTCAACATTCCCGACTCGATCGGCATATCTTCTTCGACGCGGAAGGCATTCATCAAGCCAGCGACGCGATCGCCGCCAAAAATCCGCAGTAAGTTATCTTGCAGGCTAAGAAAGAACTTAGTCGAACCGGGGTCACCTTGTCGCCCTGCCCGTCCGCGCAGTTGGTTGTCGATTCGCCGCGACTCGTGACGCTCGGTGCCAATGACGTGTAGTCCGCCAAAGCCGACGACTTCTTCGTGTTCGCGATCGGTAAACGCATCGTATTCTTGACGCACCAGCTTATAGACGGCTCGCAGTTGTTGAATCGCCGGATCGGTCGTGGGCGCTTTTTCTGCCGCCGTTGCGATCTTATCTTCTGCCTCTAATTCGGGAAGGCTGCGTTCGCCATATTGTCTAACGGCTGTAGAAACGGCATCTTTGAGCAGTTGCTCGGTTTCGCGAGATAAATCAGTGGGGTAGATGTCAGATTTGACTTTCCAGGTTTTCACCTTTTGACTTGCACCAAAGCCTTGTCCGCCTCCACGCGCATCGCCAAACCCTCGCGCTCCGCCAAATTGGTCCTCGTCTTCAGGCTGCACGATCTTGGGCATCAAATATTCGCGAATCTTCAGACGCGCCATATAGTCTGAGTTGCCGCCGAGAATAATGTCGGTGCCGCGCCCTGCCATGTTGGTCGCGATCGTCACTTTGCCTTTGCGTCCGGCTTGAGCAATAATCTCAGACTCTCGCTCCACGTTTTCGGGTTTAGCGTTGAGCAGGTTGTGAGGAACGCCCTGATCTGCCAGCAAGCCTGAGAGCAATTCTGACTTCTCAACGCTGGTGGTGCCGACTAAAACCGGACGACCATCGCGGTGCATCTCGGCGCATTCTTCAGCGATCGCGTTCCACTTAGCTTCTTCGGTCTTGTAGACGACATCGGATTGATCGCTGCGCTTGGTGCTGCGGTTAGTCGGAATGATCGTGACTTCTAGCTTATAGATCTTCTCAAATTCGGCTTCTTCGGTCTTGGCGGTGCCCGTCATGCCCGCGAGTTTGGGGTAGAGCAAGAAGAAGTTTTGGTAGGTAATCGTTGCCAACGTTTGAGTTTCGTTTTGAATCTCGACGTGCTCTTTGGCTTCGATCGCTTGGTGCAGCCCATCGCTCCAGCGGCGACCGGGCATCACTCGCCCCGTAAACTCATCGACAATCACCACTTCGTCATTGCGAACGATGTAGTTTACGTCTTTGATAAACAGTTCCTTGGCTTTGATCGCATTAAACATATAGTGCGCCCAAGGATCTTGCGGGTCGAAGAGATCAGTCACCTCTAACAAGTTTTCGGATTCGATAAACCCTTCATCGGTCAGCAGGATGTTGCGCTGTTTTTCGTCTACTTCGTAGTGATCGTCGGGGCGGAGCGCATGGGCGATCGTCGAAGCTTGCAAATATTTCTCGGTCGGACGCTCAACCTGACCTGAGATAATCAGGGGAGTTCGA
>JAYVFW010000152.1:0-5353 GCA_043772715.1 Phormidesmis sp.
TTGGGGGACTTTGAACAGATCTAGTTCCCCCAGAATTGGGGGTTAGGGGGCGTATCTATGCCGTGATTCTGCAATGCCGAATTTTTTTATAGTCCTCCAAACCACTCGTAGCCTTGATCTTCCCAATAGCCTTTCATTGGCATTAGTTCGCTTAACAAGGTAATTTGAGTCACCCATTTGCTTTGTTTATAGCCAAGTTTGACGGGAGACGCGAGGCGTAACGGTGCGCCATTTTCGATCGACAACGGGGCACCATTTTTTTGATAAACCATCAGCGTTTGGGGATGCACCGCAGACGCTAAATCCCAGCTTTCATAATAGCCATCGGCTGACTTGAAATAAACATAGCGAACATTTGACTTAGGTTGTGCCAAGCGAATTAAATCTTGCAATCGAACGCCGCCCCACTGCACGATCGCGGCCCAGCCTTCGACACACACATGGCGGATCACCATCGACGTGAGGGGCATCGTTTGCAGGTCAGTTAAACTTAGCTGCATCGGGTGATTGACTTCTCCCTGAATCTGCAAGCGAAACTGAAGCGGATCGATTTGCGGGGTCGTATCGAAGGTGTTGATCAGCAGTTTATCTGGCTCGATCGCGCTAGTCGGAAACTCAGACACAGGTTTTTGACTCAACAGCAGCGCTTGAAGGTTTTGGTTAAGCGGCTCAAATGTCTGACCTACCTGCTCTGAAAATAAGCTGGTTGCACAGCCACCTAACAGCAAGCTGGCACCCGAAAGCCCTGACCACTGCAAGAGTTGACGACGAGATAAAACACGTTTGTCAATCATTAAACCACCTCTAGAGAAACATAGATTTAACGAGGCGAGTGCTGCCAACGGTAAGCGCTAATAAAGAATGCACCGCCGTAAATAAAATGACTATGGGAACGGTCATGAAATGTACGGTTCGCAGCGTTTGCCAACTTCCAAACAATCCAGCTAGCCAATGAAACTGAACAGGTTTGTACATCGCTAACCCTGAGAGAATTGCGAGTAGCAACACTGGAATGATCATGGTATAGACTAGTCGATGTAAGGCATAATTTTTACGTTTGAGATTCTGGCTCACCTGCAACGCTTTAAGATCGCTACTACTGGCAAATCGCTTTTCCCAACGGCGAGAGATCAGAATATATAACCCATAAAATAATAGGTTTAGCGAATAAAACCACATCGCTGCAAAATGCCAGTTGCGCCCACCGCCTAACCATCCACCTAATAATAAAAAATCTGGAAAATGCCAACCGCCACGCCCTCCAAATACAGGATTGGCATTATAAATTTGCAACCCACTAGTCAACATCACCAACAAACTGAGAAGATTAACCCAGTGAAAAGTCTTTGCCAAAATTGCCTGAGTCGGCACAGGTGGAGATTTTAGACGTTTAGCAGGCAACGAAGCAGTCATCGATCGCGGCTCCTAACTGAGTTTTATAAAGATGGCGCTGGAAAAAACGGAGCTAGCCAAAGCTGAAGTTGAACATCCCAGCCGAGCAGAATTGCGATCGCGGTCACAATCACAAGCACGCCCCCAACTTTTTGCAGCTCAACACCATAGCGACGCAGCCCAATTAGACGTTGGCTGAGGGTTCGTCCTCCATAAGCGATCGCTAAAAGCGGCAATGCTGCCCCTAGCCCGTAAGCGATCAGCAGACCAAATGCCCCTGCGATTTGATGATCAACTGCCGCTAAAACTAAGATTCCGCCGAGTACCGGTCCGGCACAGGGAGTCCATAACAGCCCCAGTTGAGTGCCTAACCAAAACTCGCCCCACAGCCCAACCCGAGGCGGCTCTTTTGCCCAACGCGCGATCGGCAAATAGCCAAATATCCGATAGCTCCAATTGGGAAAGATGGCGAAGATACCCAGAAGCAAGAGGAGGACGATCGCCCCAATTCGTAAAACATTGGCAACCCCGGTCAGCCAGCTTGCGGTGATCCCTAATAAGCTTCCGGCGACTGCAAACCCGCCGATCAATCCGGTGACTAACGCGACAGGGCCGTAGCGATGAGATTGCAGCGATCGTCCGATCAGAATGGGCAAGATCGGGAGGACACAGGGCGACAGAACGGTGAGTCCACCTGCTAAAAAAGCAAGACCCGTCGAGAGCGTAGAAGTCATCTGTGAACCCTGAGTTTAGGCTTTTTCTGTCAAGAGTTGCCGAATCATTTGCTCAGTGGTGTCATAAGCACCTTCGCCAACGTGGTCATAGCGAATCAGACCTTGACGATCGGCTAGAAATAGGTGAGGCCAATATTCATTGTTGTAAGCCTTCCAGGTTTTAAAGTCGCTGTCGATCGGGACGGGATAAGTAATTTGGTGTTGCTTTAAGGCTCGTTTGACGTTGTTGATATCCCGCTCAAATGCAAATTCTGGAGTATGAATGCCGATCACTTTTAGCCCCGCTTGGGCATATTGTTGGTGCCAGCGAACTACAGAAGGCAAAGTGCGCTGACAATTGATGCAGGCAAACGTCCAAAATTGCACCAAGATGACATTGCCTTTGAGAGCGGCGATCGACGTTGGAGCCGAATTTAACCATTGACTGATTCCCTGAAAATCTGGGATAGCCCCAGCCGACGCTAAGGGAGCGCTGTTTGCGGGCTGCTGGGAATTTGTTGGCGCGATCGACTGGGTACTCGAAGCCGTCCAATTTGCGTTTTTAGAAGTCACTCCAAACGCGGTAGCTGCCCCTGCACCGACCACCCCTAACCCTAAATAAAGCAATAATTGCCGACGCTGGCGCGATTGTTTGTCCATAAGAATGTCTCTAACGAAGGGAGCCGCGATTTATATTGGGTAGTGTGGCTAACGTGAATTCGACGACTTCATTACAAGTCCATCGCCCCCCAAACCCTCCAATTCTGGGGGACTTTGAACTCCGGTTCCCCCAAAATTGGGGTTGGGGGGCGGTTTGCCAAGGCGCATCGAACTGACATTGAATTAGATAATGTCGGTTACTTGCAATGTCAATGGGCACGGCAGTGCCATGCCCTTACGCAAATTCGGGTCTTAATTCTAAGGAACTATGGCTTGGTGGTGGTGTCCTTCTTCATTGCGTCACCTTTCATGGCATCGCCATCTTTTTTCATTGCGTCACCTTTCATGGCATCGCCTTTCATCGCGTTACCATCTTTTTTCATGGCATCATTTTTCATTGCGTCACCTTTCATGGCATCATTTTTCATTGCGCCATTAGAGGGAGACGTACTAGCAGCCGGAACACTAGATGCTGGGCTAGGAGCAGCTTTTTGATCGACTTCAGGAGTGCTCGAACAGGCAGCAAGGCTTGCCACCAAAGCGAAACTTGCCACTGAACCAATAATTTTCCAATTCACGTTTGTTGCCATCCTGTTAAAAGACTGTGGATACTTCTCGATACTCACAGTATGTCGATCGAGTCTGAGACGGCTCTGAAATCAATTCCCAAGTTTCCTGAATTTCTGCATTAAATGTTCTCAGTCTAAACTCAGCGTTTTCTCAGAAAAGTCTGCTAACCAAAGTTTTGTGGTTATTCCCAGCGATCGAGTTCTGTGACCCAATATTGTACTAGCGCAATCGCTTGGCTGCGTCGCGCTTCAAATGTGGCAGCAATCCAGATAAACACGAGTCCTAAAACAATGCCCATTGCCCACAAGAGCAGAGATTCATTGTTGATAAAAAACCAAAGCTGACGAATAACTTTGAGCATAAATGTTGCTGTGCCGACATATAAAAAAGCCCGAACTCGCAGTGTCAACCCTGCCCCGATCAAGCCTAAGCTAAAGGCGATCGTCAACAATCCCTGCACCCAACTGCGATCGGATTGATAGAGAGCCGTTAGACAAAATAGCCCTACCGCCAAACAGCGCAAAAGATGCCGGACTTCGCGAGACGAGGACGATCGCAACGCCGGATCAATCTGCACACCGTAGAGAATTGAACCGCTTAAAACCGCCATAAACCACAACGGATCGGTGAGTGAATGCTCGTTTAGCACCTTGAGAATTGCCCAATCTGCCAGCCCCAACGCCAGATAGCTGAGACGAACTTGAGCCGTGACTCTCGCAAACCAGGCGTAAAATGCACCCACAATCAACAGACTTTGCACAGTGATGTCTTGATTGGTGATTAGCACGATCGCACCCGGCAACAGTGCGGCTGATCTTTGCCAGGGTCGGCGCGACCAGCCCCAAGTGTGCCACGGTAAGGTGTAGAGTCCCAATGCGAACAGACTCGCGATCGCGGCTCCCCAATTCAACAGCGTCGATTCTGGCAGTATTTTGTAGAGGGCGTAGGCGATCGCGGCAGACACTTCGACGACACCGGGATACACCCATTCTTCTTGCGATCGCCCTTGCCAAATTGCATAGCTTGCTAATAGGATAGTCACGACAATCCAGATCAGGCTGCCCGTTTGACTGAGAGGAGCTATCAGTGCAATCAACGCCAAAATGCTGCCGCCAAGCCAGTGCAAGTGGGTCAAATTTAAAAGCTCAGGTTGCGTCAGTCGCAAATAAGGACGCAGCCACCGAGCAGTCAGGCGATAAGTGATCGAGATCGCCGTTGCTAACCCTGCCAGCAGCGTAACGCCGTCTCCCATCGCTCCTCCAGAACTGTGTAGCAGTTGGTAAGTTAACCCTTCATAAGCGGCGATCGAAATAGCTGCGATACCCAAGAGAGTCAAGGGTTTGAAATCGGGCTGACGACGACCCACGCCAATCAATGGCAACGCCGCTGCCAGGGTATAAAGTCCGGTTGTGGCAGTGAAGTGATAGTGAGCCAAAAGTCCGCCCAAAATTGCGTAGAACGGTGGAATTCCGTGCAGACTGATGAGAGCAGAATCGGGATGGCGACGCAGCCAGAGATCGCCTAGGAGTTGAGTGACTAATCCTAAGATCAGCGTGACGATCGCCAAATCGTCCCAGGTTGCCCCGCTCAAGTTGCCCCAACTGAGCGCCAGCAACTGAATGCCCCATGCTGCGCCGCACAGCCCTAGATTTGTAGGTCGCTGCACGATGCGATAAATAATTGCCCCTATGGTTAGCCCAACCGCTAACGCATATTGCCACTCAAGCGGAATTGATGAAGTCAGTTCAGCATTGACCATGATCAGGGTTAGTACGCCAAGATTGATCACACTGAGGGCGATCGCCCAGCCATCTAAAGCGCGAGTGTAGAGGCGTGTAAGAACAGTTTCGCGGCGGCTGCATAAATGACGGAATAGCCAGAGTCCGCAGGCGACGATCGCGACCCAAGACAACACCCAAAATAGTGGAGCCGTAAACCAAATACGCCCCAGCAAAGCCATTGCGAAACCCACCCCGAAGCCCACGGTGATTGCCGCCGCTCTTAACTTCTGTAGCTGT
>JAYVFW010000153.1:0-5351 GCA_043772715.1 Phormidesmis sp.
TAAGCAGAAAAAGCTTTGGCAAACCGCTCAGTTATTTCTGATGGCTCACCCCGACCTGGCAACGCTGCCCTGCCGATTTGATGTTGCGCTGGTGCGCTGCCAGTCTGCCCCAAAAAAAAGAGCGCAAGATCTAAAGATTGGCTCTCCGTTGCTACAAAAGTCTCAATTGCCTTTCTCGGTAGAGTCAGATCTACCGATGACTCGCACGATCGCAGGCTATCAACTCACGCTTCATCACTACATTCCCGAAGCATTTACCCTTTAAGTCGCTATGCTAATGTTTCGGGACAGTAGCCCAAACCTTGAACGAATTGCTTACGAAATTCTTCGATTTCTTGACGATCGGGGGTGCCGTGAGAAACGACCGCCACCTGATAGCGCTGCATCACGTCGATCGGCGACTGTCCAGTTTCTAGACCCCAAAGAGCCATCTGTACCCGAATACCAGGTTGATAAGAGATGCCTAACTCGTTTAGAAATGCCCGTAAATCGCCATCTTGTTGAGGCGCGAGAGCATGGCTCATCTTCACCTTGACTACCCAACCATCAATCTGATGAATCACGGTCATAAAGCCAACAGGCAGTTGAGTCATGGAATGAAGATACTCAACGATTCTCAAGGTGAGGCTGGCATTCGCGAGGTAGTAGAGGTATTCCATATCCGTTTAGATTGAGCAAATGCTACTTCTTCATAATCTCTTCAAATTCTCAGAGTCAATAGGGTGAATGCACCCGACATCTTATGCGTAAGTTCACCCAATTCTCAAAAAGGACGTAGGTAGAACGCGATTAGCTCTCGTGATTTAATAAGAAAATTAACTGCTATCACTTATGCTCGATCGTGTGGATGCCGACCTTTTACTTTCTGCTTATGATTATCAATTGCCGAAGGAGCAAATTGCTCAAACTGCGGTGATCCCCAGAGATAGCGCTCAACTGTTGGTTGTAGATGATCAGACTCAGCATAGCCACCACATTTTTCGGGAGTTACCCGACCTGCTCAAGTCTGGGGATCTATTGATTCTCAACAACACGCGGGTGCTTCCGGCGAGGCTTTACGGGCAAAAACCTGGCGGCACTCCCGTAGAAGTGCTGTTGTTAGAAGAACAGCAAACCAATCAATGGTTAGCGCTGGTCAAACCTGGCAGGCGGCTAAAACCTGGCAGCAAAATTCTGTTTACTCCCTTGCATTCAGACTGCTCGATCAGCTTGCGCGCGATCGTGATTGCCAGCGACGAGGCAACGCGAGGTCGAGTCATCGAGTTTGAAGTTTCTGACAATCACTCTCTGCTGGACGTGTTGGATCAGTTTGGGCAACTTCCCCTGCCGCCTTACATTACTGATCGCGATTCTCAACCAGAGCAATATCAGACCGTTTACGCCGATCGTCTCGGAGCTGTTGCCGCGCCGACTGCGGGGCTGCACTTTACGCCAGAGTTGCTCGATCTCCTTCAGCAAAAAGGGATTAAGCAAGCATTTGTGACCCTTCATGTCGGTGTGGGAACCTTCCGTCCGGTTGAGACAGAAGACATCACGCACCATCAAATGCACGGTGAATGGGTTGAGGTGTCGCCCGAAACCGTTGAGCAAATTCGTCAGACTAAGAATCGGGGAGGACGAGTGATTGCAGTGGGAACGACGAGTGTGCGATCGCTAGAAGCCGCCGCCCAAACGGGTGAGATTCAACCTTACTACGGCAAAACTTCTCTATTTATCTACCCTGGCTATCAGTGGCGCGTGGTTGAGGGGTTGATTACAAATTTTCATTTACCCAAATCCAGTTTGTTAATGCTGGTGAGCGCTTTAATCGGACGGGAACGATTGCTCAAGCTCTATCAAGATGCGATCGAGCAACACTATCGTTTCTATTCATTTGGAGATGCCATGCTTATTTCGCCAGAAGCAAAAATAGATTTGACCCGAGAATGCGGCGATCGTTTGTAGTCTACAATTTAGTCTGATAGACAGAGAGCTGAGTGTTTGCGATGACCACAGACCAGAAGTTAGATCAAATCGGGCAAAACTTAGAGATCCTGACGGTTCACGTCGGCAGACTTACTGAGGGTTTGACCGAATTTCGAGCGGACACGGCAGAAATCAAAGAGATGATCCGTCAGCAGATCATCGTGAATCGTGATCTCGCTGAAACAGTCAGGCAACAGGGAGAACAGCAAACAGCCTCGCTCGATCGCTTGAGTGAGCAGATCACCCGTCAAGGCGAACAGATTGCTCGTCAAGGCGAACAGATTGCCCGTCAAGGCGAACAACAAGAGCAAGCTAGTAGACTTTTTAGAGAAGATCTAGCAGAAATTAAAGCAATGATCCGCGAAAATGCCGATACAACCAGACAGCAAGCCGAGGTAGCCAGACAGCAAGCCGACGTAGTTTCACGATTGACTGGCATTGTGGAGCAGCTAATTCAAAATCGAAGCTGACTTTCTGCTACATCAGGTTCATGGGGTCGATATCGATCGCTAAACTCACCGCTGATCCGCAGTGCGATCGCAACGCCTCCCAGTCAATCAGCCCAGTCTCAACCTGAGAGGGAACTTTTAGCAAAATTTGCCAGCGATAGCGACGGGCAACTCTCAAAATTGAGGCAGGAGCCGGTCCCAACAACTCATAATCAGGCTGCGATTCGCTTTGTAAAGCTTGAAACGATCGCGCTAAAAATTTTCCCACTCGCTCTGCGGCTTTTTGCACCGCGCCAGGATTGACCCCACTCAGACGCAGCAAAATCAACCGTCCATAAGGCGGATAGTTAAGCGCCTCTCGCTGCTCAAGCTCGGCAGCCACAAATGGCTCATAAGCCTGACGTTTGACCGCTTCGATTACAGGATGCTCTGGTGCATAGGTTTGCAGAATGACTCGTCCTAGTTCGTCGCCTCGCCCTGCCCGTCCCGCAACTTGAACCAGGGTTTGAAAGGCGCGTTCACTAGCTCGAAAGTCTTGTAGATTTAACAACCCATCTGCCGCAATAATTCCCACTAGTGTAACTTGAGGCAGATCGATGCCTTTGGTGAGCATTTGCGTTCCGACCAGCAAATCGGCACCGCCTTGAGCAAAATTGGTGAGCAGCGATCGATGAGCGCCTTTTGCACGAGTGGTGTCACTATCAAACCGAATCACGCTCAAGTCAGGAAACTGCCGCGTTAACTCTTCGGTGACTCGCTGAGTGCCGCTGCCAAACTGTTTGAAATAGGGAGACTCACACTCAGGGCAGTGAGACGGTTGAGACTGAGCGTGGTTGCAATAGTGACAGCGCAAAAGCGGTTTTGCGTCGGCGTGAGTGTGGTGATAAGACAGCGACACGTCGCAGTGAGGGCACTCCATTACATAGCCACAACTGCGACACGAAACAAAGGTGCTGTGTCCCCGGCGATGGATGAATAATAAGCCTTGCTGCCCCCGCTCTTTGAGTTGCCGCAGCGCCGACTGGAGCGATCGACTAAAAATTGAGCCATTGCGATCGCGCAGTTCTTGGCGCATATCGACGATTTCGATCGCAGGCATGGGGCGATCATAAACCCGTTTAGGAAGAGACAAATAGAGTGAGGGATGAGGCTCTCTCTTTTCGTCCTTCGCTGACACCCATGATTCTAAAGATGGAGTCGCGGAACCTAGAATCAAAGGACAGTTTTCTAACTCGGCTCGCCATTGAGCCACGGTGCGGGCGTGATAGCACGGGGCGGGCTGATCTTGTTTGAAGCTGGAATCGTGTTCTTCATCCAGGACGATCAGACCCAG
The DNA here is from genome assembly GCA_043772715.1 of Phormidesmis sp. Classification (GTDB taxonomy): domain Bacteria; phylum Cyanobacteriota; class Cyanobacteriia; order Leptolyngbyales; family Leptolyngbyaceae; genus Phormidesmis_A. Next base: position 3,748 of record JAYVFW010000153.1, read on the forward strand.
GTGAGGCAGTGGCGCAAAAATTGCCGATCGCGTCCCGATCGCCACTTGCGGGCTGCCGCTCAACATCTGTCGCCAAGTGTCGTAGCGTTCGCCTTCTGAGAGAGCGCTGTGATAGACGCAAACCCGATCGCCAAACCGCGCCCGAAAGCGATCGGTCAACTGGGGCGTTAACCCAATTTCTGGCACCAGCACTAAAGCAGACTGACCGCGCTCTAAGATTGGGGCGATCGCTTGCAAATAAACTTCGGTCTTGCCCGATCCGGTCACGCCATGCAGCAAAATTTGAGTAAATCCAGACTGCTGACGAATTTGCGCCAAAGCATCGGCTTGCTCAGACGTTAAGCTGCGAGAGACATCTGCTTGCGCCGTGCCGCCCTGCTCTGCCCGCAGCACTTCTCGAAGCTGGATCACCACATAGCCTTTGCTTTCTAATTTTTTGAGCATGGGTGAACTGGTGTGCCCCATTTGCAGCAGTTCGTTAAGCCAGGTTTCGCCACCCTGACGCTTGAGAATTTCTAGAATCTCGCGCTGACGATCGGTTAAATCTGGCAAAAACTCGGTCGTCACCAGCGTCACAGCCTGTTTTGCTTTAGGGCGAACAGTTTTAGGCGGTTCCAAATAACTTTCTACAAGCTGCCGTTTCAGAAGTTCTTGCAGCCCTCGATTAGCGTTTTGCACCTGTCGCTGCACAAACTGCCACGAATAATCGCCCGTTTTGCTGGCTCTGAGCACGTCGAGAATTTGTTGAGCCGAGGCGCTGAGGAACGCATTAGGAATGGTTTGATTTTTTTGGAGACGAATGCGACGCTGCGATCGCGTCAACAACCCCGGCGGCAGCGCAACTTTCACCACTTGCATTAAAGAAGTGTGGTAATAATGCGCGACCCGACTCAGCAAACTCCAATAAGATGATGGAAAAAATCCAGCGCTGACGATCGCTTCGACCTCTCGAATTTGCTTAGGGTCGAGATCTAACGGCAGCGCATCGAGAAAGCGAATCGCGATCGCACCGACTTGTTGTGCCCCAAACGGCACACTCAATATGTCACCCGTCTGAACTTGCAGGTCGATCGGCAGCTTATAGGTATAAAACCCTTGAGCGCCCGGACAATCAACTAGCACCTCAACCCAACGATTTTGGGGCGGCTCGATCGAGTAAGTTGCCAACGGTTCAGCAAGGGAAGCAGTTACGACGCTAGACAGAGACTCAAACATATCAAAATGCTTTAGGCATAAAATTCTTGACGAATCAACTGACGATCGCAGCTCTGACCGCAATTCTCAACGCTTGGTATCTCAGGACACATACCCAATTTTCAACTAGTTCAATTGAACTTATTTATCAATTTTAGCCTGAGAAAAAACAGACGGGAAAGCCTGCTCACTGCGGGCTGAATAAGATTAGCAGACAAATGCAAAAAATTGCGACCAACTTTCTCACTATCGATAGAGATGCAAATCCGAGCGGGTGTGGGAGTCTGTAAGAGCAGTCCGATGGGCACATAGATAGTTTCCGATGCATTTGTTTCAAGGCTTACGGAAAGTTTTGCTGCCACCGCTAGGATCTTATTAGACCTTCTGCATGAATAAAATTCTCGACGTAA
>JAYVFW010000154.1:0-5350 GCA_043772715.1 Phormidesmis sp.
AGCACTGAAAACTCGTTCGCTCTTGTCGCAACCTTGCTCCGATGGAAACCAAATAATCAGCCTTTCGAGATTCCTCTGACGACAATGAAACCACCCTGCGTACTCCGACGTACATGGGGGTCTTTGTCTTTGAGCCGTTCGATAATGCAGGGATGGCTGTATCTGAATAAAGATTGTTGAGCGGCGATCGTTAATCTAAAAGTAACCACCTTCTTAACCATTCTGGGAGGAATGAGACAGCAGAGTACTCACGCTCCATAAAATCATCAAACAAACAATTGCTTAAATAACAATAGTTTGACTTGAGACTGTATGTTTCCCAGAGCAATATCTTTACTGGCAGATGTCCTTTCCGATTTGTGACTAAATAATCAAAGTCTGCATGATAGACTCGACCTGCCTCGTTAGACCAGCCAACAGTTTCAACAAAAATATCGTATTCAGATTTTTGAAAATCAGGCTTGTGGTTTTGATAAGTCCTTACCCTTCGCCAAATCTGTTTTTGCACACTAAACCCAAATCGACCACCGCTTGCTTCTACCCAAAGTCTATTAATTGTTCTTAATGCTTTAGGAGTAATTTGAGAAACGTCTATGGATGTACAACTATGCTTCGAGGAATGACCAGGCATTAACTTTGAAATTACTCTAACAGTCTCATCGTCTGCTTCCTGCCATTGGGCTGTTTTGAGAAGGTATTCTAGCCTTTGATACCGTCTATCCAGGTGAAAGATAGACTGACTTGAAGGCTTATGGTGGAACTTGACTACAGCAGAAATTATCTTTTCAGCAGCATCGATTTCGTCTGTTGGCGATGTAATACCTAACGATTTTAGCCAACCATATAAACTTTTTCTAATCTCGGTGCTGTGACGAATAAGTCGCGATAAATCTTGTATAACTTTCTGTTGGGCAGTTTCAGCACTCCCTATTTTTTTCTCTAAGCGTCTCAGCAGCTTTTGAATCTCATCAACTGCACTGGATGAGTCCTGGTTGAAGTCGAAGCTATTAAAAACGTTATATTTATCGCCCTGTACATAGTCACCTTGAACATTCAAAGATTCGTTGTATGTGCCTGAGCCAATATTAACGACGCGATCTGAAAATTTCTCGACGCTTCGAGAAGATGCTTTGGTCAAAGAATGCTCTGCTATTTTTAAGCCTCGATTCACGATATAAAGACTCATAGTTAGTGCAGGAGCAATGATCAGCACTCTAGTCAGTTGTGGAATTTTCTCTACTTTTCCTAGACATAATGCAACAGCAACAGAAAGAGTGAAGGCGGAGCAGCAATAGACAAACCTTTTTCCTGAAAGTAGCCACCAGCCTCCGAAATTAGGCATTTTTTGCAAAATTACTCTCGACACTCCTGTTGAGTTTGATTTGTTGAGATTATACTCCCAGTAGTTTGAGCGCAAGCTCAATAACTTTACTAATTCCTGCTTCTATACCACCACTGACGGCAATGTATCTTCCCAATTTAACCAATGTCTTTTTGGCTCCAGGATCTTTTTTTGCTTGGTTGACTAGCTCATTGGCTGCCTTCTGTTGAGCTTCCTCTGGAGAGTACTGGTTTTGTAACTGATTCAAAAGTCGTCTAATATCAGCAGCAGCTTGGCTTAAATCTTGACTAACAAGCTTATTACCTTGAACAAAGTCACCATGCACTTGAACGGATTCATTATATGTTCCACCGGAGCCAAAATTGATGTTGCGATTGTCAGCCATAAAGATCATGCACCTTGTAAAGCTCAAAACTACCAGCTATTGAGAAAATAATAGCTTATCTAGTTAAAGAAGACCAAGTTCAAGGAAAGACTTCAAAGAACGTTTCTCACCTTGTGAGTTAGAGAGTTTCTAAAGGCGTAGTTTTGGTGCGATCGATCGTCTGCACCCTCAATCCTAAATCCCACATTGGAGGGGTGGACGATCGCGGGATCGAATCCTGTCCGACAACATCCGTTAGGGTATAGACTCACCACCACTGCGCGTAAGGCTGACAAATCGAATTCAGGTAAGACTGAAAATCAGGCGGCAAACTGAGATTCGTGAGGCAACAAGCATTAGAGATGCAAAATAACGTGACCCGACATCAATGTGCGAATGGTGCCATCAGAAAGCCGTAGTCGTAAATAACCGCGATCGTCAATCCCGATCGCTTCACCTGAAATCTGTTCTTTGGATAACTCGATCGTGATTTGTTTACCGAACAAGGCATCGCGATCGCGCACGGCAGCTAACAGCGTAGAAAAACAAGCTAAATGCTGGGATGATTGCAACAGTCCGGCAGTTTGCAACAGATAGTAACGCAATCGCTCTAATAGTAAAATCTCATCAGGAACAATAGAAACGACTTCGTGAAGACTAATCGGATTTCCAATTTTGCTAATCTCTAAATCTGCAAAGTTAACATAGTGATTTAGACCAATTCCTACAACCAGTTTAGTGCCAGCGCTCAAGTTACTCGTCACGCCCTCACACAAAATTCCAGCTAACTTGCACTGATTTAACCACACGTCGTTTGTCCATTTTAAGCGCAACTGATTCTGCAAACTGGGAATCAAATCTTCGATCGCATAAATTACAGCTAACCCCGCGATCAGACTAAATCCAGATAGTTGAGCGGCAGGGATGCGATCGAGCACCACGCTCAACGTCAGCACACCCGGAGGCGAGTACCAAATGCGTCCAGATTGTCCGCGCCCATGAGTTTGATGACGAGTAAACACCACCGTGCCGTGATCGAGTTGGGCTAAGTGTTCGATCGCCCAGGTGTTGGTACTCGGACAGGTTTCTAGCCGCTTTAACCACGGGGGCGAGTGATCCGCAGTAGATGTAGAATTGTCCATGATACCCAACTCTTGAACCTGATAAAGAATAGCATCTGGCTCAAAAGGGTTTTACATTAGACCTCCTGCACGAATTCGGGAACGCCCCCTAAATCCCCCAATTCTGGGGGACTTTGAACTCCGGTTCCCCCAGAATTGGGGGTTAGGGGGCGCGATCGCAGGGCGGTTTACGTCGAGAATTTTATTCATGCAGGAGTTCTATTGACTTCGTTAAACGGCGGTATGTGTGACTAATTGCTCTAAGGTTCGCAGCAGCACCTGCTCGTTATAAGGCTTAGAGAAGTAGGCACTTGCGCCTAAATTCATTGCTAACTGGCGATGTTTTTCACTGCTGCGAGACGACAACATCGTGACGGGCAATCGCTCTAAATCGGGGTTAGCTCTCAGCTTTGCCAACAAGCCATAGCCATCTAGACGCGGCATTTCAATATCACAAACCACTGCCTGCACTGATGAACCCGTTTCTAAGAGATCGAGCGCATCTTGTCCATCTTTAGCTTGCTCGACGCGATAGCCTGCCCGTTCTAGCGTCAGTGCCAAAAAGCGCCGCACATTAATCGAGTCATCGACCACCAAAATCGTGGCGGGTTGGTTACCCAGCGCTGCCGATAAAAATGAGGTGGGGGTTGACTCTAAAGAGGGAAGACTGGGCATTGGCGGCTCGGTGCGCTCATAGCTGGTGATCCAGCGCAGCAGCTCTGAAAGGCTGACCAGCGGCACGACGCGCCCATTGCCCAAAATGGTGCAGCTACTAAATCCAGGGGGCAGAGGCAGGGTACCATCGACGCGCCGAATCGTGGCTTCTTGCTCACCCCAGCAGCGATCGATTTGCAGCCCAACTCGCTGACTGCCGTGATTAGCAATAATGACGCTGTTCGAGGTGATGGTCGGGGGCGTTTCAAAACCGTGGGGTTGACGAGGACAGTTGAAACTCAGCCAGCGCTGTAGCCGCACAAACTGCAAGATCTGACCGTGCCAGTTGAGCATTTCGCTGCCTGCGGTTTGCAAGATTTGCTCTGGTTTAAGCAGCGACATTTCTGCGATCACTTCGGTCGGAAATGCTAGCAGCATCCCGTTGCTTTCAGCCAGCAAGACGCGCACGGTTGAAAGCGTGAAGGGCACCGAAAGCGTAAAGGTGGTGCCCAGACCTGCTTGGGTGTTGACCTTAATTTCGCCTCGGATTTGTTTGAGATTATTTCTGACGACATCCATGCCGACTCCGCGACCTGAAAGCGTTGTCACCCGATCACTGGTGCTAAATCCGGGTTCAAAGATCAGCGAGAGCAACTCTTCGTCACTGGCAGAGGCAAGCAGCGTTGGGTCAAGTCCCATCTGTTCGGCTCGATCGCGAATCTTCTCGATCGCAATTCCTTCGCCATCATCTCGAACGGTAATAATCGTGCGGTTGCCTTGATGACTGGCACGAATCTCGATCGAGCCTTCGGCTGATTTCCCTCTTTCCTGGCGCGTTTCAGCATTCTCGATCCCGTGGTCAAAGGCGTTGCGAAGCAAGTGCATTAAGGGATCACTGAGCGTTTCGAGAATGTTGCGATCGATGAGGGTGTTGGTGCCTGCAACTTTGAGTGTCACCTGTTTTCCGTGCTGGAGCGAGAGTTCTCTCAAAGCGCGAGGAAAGCGATCGACAATATCTGACAGGGGACGCATTCGCAGTCGAGACAACCCTGATTGCAGTTGTTTGGCGGTTTTGTTGAGCGATCGGGTGGTCTGTTCGGTGTCGTCTAAACTCAGTTCGATGTCTTGGCTGACTTCTTGAATTTGTACAATCGTTTCCATTACCTGTTGAGACAATAGGTGAAGGTCGCTGTAGCGATCTAGTTCTAGTGAGTCAAAATCAGATTTTGGATTTTGGATTTTGGATGTTAACGCTTGCTTAGAATCATTAGCGTTCCCGTTACTAGAAGTTCCGGCTAGCAGTTTTAATCCTAATGGAGAAATCAATAATTCAGAGTCAAGAACAGACTTATCATAAACGTCTCGCATCTTATCATTGACGCGATCGAGGGCTTTAACTCGATCGTGTAGCTGTTGATTTAAATTACGAAGACGTTTGACATAGAGATCTAAGCCGTTGCGATCGATGGTGAGTTCACCAAATAGATCATTAAGCTGGTTTAGCTGTCTGACGGGAACTCGAACTGTTGTATCCAAATCTTCTTCGGGAGGCGCAATATCGCCATCTGCTAGAGTATCTAGCACTTCAAATTCTGAAACCTGGTTTTCTGAGATCGGCGATCGTGCCGCAGGTTGAAATTCTGTGTAGCCCGCATCATCGACCGCAACCGAATCGGTTTCTAACGCTGCTGCATACCAATCGGGGATTGATTCAATCTCATCGGATTCGCCGAAAGGATCTTGCTCCATAGTTGCAGAATCTTGCCAGCTAAATTCGTCATCAGCAGCCAGATTAACTGCGTCGAGGTTTTGATCCGCTTCGATTTCTATTTCGTGAGCAAGCGCGATCGCCGCTGGGATTTGATCATA
>JAYVFW010000155.1:0-5350 GCA_043772715.1 Phormidesmis sp.
CGAGTAGAGCCAGGGGCGTTTATTCAGCAGTATGGAGGGCGGCAGGTAATTCAAGCAGGGGTCTTTAGCACTGAGGCAAATGCGCGTCAGCAGACCGAAGCTTTAGCAGCGCAGGGAATCGCCAGTGAGATTAGCACGTCTAATCTGGGATCGCTACCTGGTGAAAACAGCGCTAGGGGCTATTATGTGGTCGTCCCAGAGGGTCAATCGGACTTAAATGACTTGCGCGATCGAACCATTCGATTAGGGGTTCAGCAAAACTCGATTCAACTGCGAGATCGTCCGCTGGGACCACATTTAGCAGTGGGTCCGTTTGCCCAGCGCCAGCAGGCTGAGATGATGGCGCGTTATCTAAGAGACAAGGGGAATTTAGATGCGCGGATTCATTTCGATCGCTAGGTATAGCGCCCATCCTAATCCTAAGCCAATCCACGAAGTCGCGGTGAGCAGAACGCAAGCCTGGACGTTGTTGAATTCTGCGGTGAGGAGGTCAATTCGGGCTAACGCTTCAGCAGAAAGAATCAGGATAATCGGCATAAAAAGCTTAAACCAGTTGAGCACGATCGATGCAAAAGCAGCCCCAGCAACCAGCGCACAAAATGCCACCGTATCGGAGGTAAACCATCGCGAAATCAAATGTCTCAGACCCGTCAGCAGGTTAATAAACATTAGGGCTAGCACCAACGCCCACGCGATCGCAAAGGCAAATGCCATCCAAGAGTGGGTGGTCGATGCTAGGAGATTGCCAAACGTGATGTGGGCTGCTAGCAGCAGGGCGAGAGACATCCAGGGAAGTTTTTTAGGAGCAGCCATGAGAACTGGATTTGAACTAAACAACTCGGTTCTGGCGGATACACTCAGCGTACCAGTGGTAGCTGGCTGTGGGAATCCGCTTTTGGGTGCGGTGGTCGATGTAGGTGATGCCAAATCGCCGATCGAACCCCCACGACCATTCAAAATTATCCATTAAACTCCAAACAAAATAACCGCGAATCGGATAGCCTTCGTCAACTGCGCGATGAACGGTTTTGAGATATTGACGCAGATAAAGAATACGATCGCTGTCGATCACTTCGCCCGATCGCGTCACTTCGTCTTGAGCAGCACAGCCGTTTTCGGTGATATAGATCGGCAGATCGGGACGATTTATCGTCTCACTAACATGACGAATTCCCCAATAAAGACTTTCTGGCACAATCTGCAACCACGGCATATGCATTGCTGGATAGCCTTTTGGAAAATCAATCCACTCACATCTCTGAGAATTATTGACCGCCCGAATGTAAGTGCCCGTGTAAATGTTTAACCCTAAAGAATCGATCGGCTGATGAATCGTATCTAAATCGCCAGCTTGAATATCAGGGGCATCGTTGCCGAGTTGTTCTAGCAACAGCGGACTGTATTCGCCTGTGATCGCTGGATAAATGATTCCACCATTGCCGCAGTGATAGGGAAAGGCATTTTTAGCGGCTTCAATGTCAGCCGCAGATTCAGTCAGGGGAACGGTGATGCCGGGGTTATCCACCAGCGAAATCAAACAGGGAACCGGAGACGCAGCCCGAATTGCTTGACAGCCCAACCCATGAGCCAACAGCGCATGATGGGAGGTTTGCCAAACTTGTTTTTTAGATTTTACCCGCGTTCCAGGGGCGTGTTTTGGCGTTTGGTTTACGTCATAGCTCATGTGTGTAAAGCAGGAGATCTCGTTGAGCGTCATCCAGTTTGTGATGCGATCGCCCAATCGACTTACCACTGACGTCACATAATCGGCAAAATCCTGCGCCATTTCTCGACTTTGCCACGAGCCATATCGGTCTTCTAGCGCTTGAGGGCTATCCCAATGAAATAAGGTGGCGTGGGGCGTGATGTCATGCGATCGCAGACAATCCACCAATCTGCTGTAGAAGTCAATGCCCACCTCGTTTACCGCTCCGCGACCATCGGGCACAATGCGACACCAGGAGATGCTAAAGCGATAGTGTTTAATACCCAACGCTGCCATCAATTGGATGTCTTGCTCATAGCGATGGTAGTGGTCACAGGCGATCGCGCCCGTGTCTCGGTTGAGGGTGCGTCCTCGCTTGGCGCTAAAGGTGTCCCACACGCTAGGTTTGCGTCCGTCTTCTTTGACGGCTCCTTCAATTTGATAAGCAGCCGTCGCCGCTCCCCACTCAAACGTTTCTGGAAATTGATAGCTAGACATCGTTTGGGTTTGAGGGTTGTTGCAGACTGATGAGCAGCACTAGAATAATGACGCTGGGCAAAAGAATGGCGGTCACCACGATCGGAGCTGTGGGCGCGATCGTCACCAGCGGAGCGGCATATTTGATCGCTAGGGAGATGGCGATCGAGAGCAGCAAAACTTTGAGAATGAAAATAAAGCTATCCATACAGGCGATAATTCAAATGATTAATCTTAGGTCAAGGTAAAAAACCAGCGTTGCTGAATCTGGCTCTGAGTTGCTCCCAGTTGACTTTAATGAGTCTTCACAAAGAAAAACTAGGGGACGAAGAGGCACAGATACCATTACTTCATCTTGACGGGTCAATACGCTCTCTCGATGGGTCGATACGTTCCCTTGACGGGTTAATAGGTTCTCTCGATGATTTGATTCAGTCTCTCGACGACTTAATACGTTCTCTCGACAGGTTAATACGTTCTCTCGATGAGGCAACTCATTCTCTCAATGGGTCAATATGTTCTCTTGACCGGGTGAAACCGCGATCGGCTCATCTCAAAATTCCTGTGGAATCTGAATTGTTTAAGATATTGATTTTGTTTGTGTGAGGGCAAATTCATCGATTCACATTCCCAACTCAGCAACGCCAGAAAACCTTCGCTTAAGTTGGGCTTTCTAACAACGCTTGGAAAAGATCGTTTCCTCGAATAGTGTCAAAATTTGCATCTGATTTTGCTTCTTCTCGTGCTCTAGGGTCGAGTGCAATTGCTTGCTCTAAAGATTCGATCGCGAGTGCAACATTGTTTTGTAGTGCATAACAGTTGGCTTTGTGGTAGAGAGTAGAGGAATTCTCTGGTTCAATCTTGAGGGCTTGATCGTAGCTAATAATAGCGTTGTCGTAATGCCCTAGTTTTTGCAGAACGAAACCCCGGTTAGACCAGGCTTCATGAGCGTTTTGTTTGAACTCGATGGCTTTGTCATAACTCGCAATTGCCTCGTTATATTTCTGTAATTTGGCAAGACTATTGCCCCGGTTAGACCAGGCTACATAATCGTTCTGTTTGAACTCGATGGCTCTGTCATAACTCGCAATTGCCTCGTCATATTTCTGTAAGTTGGCAAGACTATTGCCCCGATTAGACCAGGCTTCATGAGCGTTTTGTTTGAACTCGATAGCTTTGTCATAACTCGCAACCGATTCTGGGTAGCGTTCTAAGAAGAACAACACATCTCCCTTAATCTTGAAGTTTAGAAAGAAAAAATCCTTCCCTAATTGACCCTCTTCAGGATCAGCGTTAGGGTGTAGTGCTACATCCTCAGATGGTTGGGCAATCTCTATCACCCTATTTAAGCAGTCAAGACTCTGTGAATATCGTTCTAGACGGTAGAGTGCAGAAGCAAAACCCTGCAACGAAAACATCAGTTCTCTGGGCTGCTGCTGACTTAGCTTCAATAGAAGCCGAGTTAATCGCGGAATCCACTCACCCACCTCAACTGATTTGCCTTTCCCTTCGATTTGCCCATCGCGAGGTTCTAAAATGCCTTCTGTCCTAATTAGATAAGGCAACGCTTCACGAATCCGCCATTTCCACTGGCACTGTTGCCAAACCGTTCCTCCCAGCATTAGATGCGCTGTAGACACCATCACAAATTCTTTTAGCTCAACATTCAGTCTCCGTAGCAAATCTATCGCATCATAGATAGGCACCGCTCCCTTATGCCGTTTGACCACTTCTTGATATCGCCTCTCCCAAGACCCTCTCAGGGTGCCCTGATAATTTTGCAGGGTTAGCGGCAAGCTCGAATCTTTCGTCCTCTGCAAATTCAGTACGACATTTTTGAAGGTGCGATCGTTCTTCCGCGCCAATGCTGGAAAATTTTCTGGCGTTGCTTGAATGCCCTCAATATTAGGAGTGACTTGCTCAAACAGTTGAATGATCGTCTCATCTTCAACCTCAGCCATTTCATAAGCCTCAAATCGCTGCCATAGCTGCGGATACTTAGACCAGGCTAATTTATCAAATTCACTGAGTTTGCCAGGAGTCGGAGAATCTTGTTCATTCCTCGCGATCGCCAATACGCGAAAGCGATCGGCTCCGACAAACCGCTCATATGCCTCTAGAGTTCGCAGAAGCCGCTCTTGTAAAGGAATGATGGCAGGTTGCATCGGGTCGTCAACTTTAGGCGATTTGCGATCGCGCCCTTGCTCCATCTGCAAGTGCAAATCGTCTAAGAAAAACAGAATTTGCCGATTTGTACCCAGTCTATCTTCGGGCAACTCGTTGGGAGCATCCAACCACCCTTGAGACTTCAGCTTCAAAACAGTCCATCCTTGCCGACTCATTCGTTCTGCAATCTCTGCGGCTTCCCGCGTTTTGCCAAGTCCGCTCCGCCCCAAAATCAAAACCCAGCCGCGATCGTCTAGCAGTTGCCGAAGTTCTCGCCCAATATTTCGCCCTTCAACACGCTGTAAATAAGGAATATTATGATCTGCGAGTTCATCTGTGCGCCCTTCACCCATTAATCTCTGTAGAGCGACTTCATTCGGCTTGAAAACCTCAAACGGGAACTGATCCAACGAAACAGACTGTTTACGCTGTTGTTGACGAAGCCACCAAACAAACTTGCCGATCGCAAATAATGTTCCTGAACCAAAAACAACGCCAATGAAATCTTTATTCGCAGTGAAGAATTGCAGGATGGGGCTTAAATCCACAAGTTCAACCCAGAATATTTTAGGCTTAAAAATAATTCTAACCTTCGTCTCAAACTCTTCTAGCCTTCGCGTTGTGTTTAATTCGATCGCTGTAGGCTCAAGATCTAACGTTAAGTCACGCCTATCTGCTCTTTAACCCACTGACGAAATGCTTTTAGCGCTTTGTTTCTGCCAACAATTTTGCTCTCCCTCAAATATCGTGGGATCGCCTCGCTCAACGGTAAATTTGGAAAGATTGAGCTTTCTGGTGACTCTTCATAGCGATCTTGCCGCAAAATGTTGATTTGCAGATTCCCATTCTCAAACTGCCATAGCTCAGGCACCTTCAAGGCTGCGTAGATGCTGCGGTGAGTCCGAGAAGTCACATCAATTTCGAGGGCTAAATCGGGGGGAGGGTCGATCGAGAGATCCAGTCGCTTCTTACCTCGAATGGCTGGCTCATTCTGAATATAAA
>JAYVFW010000156.1:0-5343 GCA_043772715.1 Phormidesmis sp.
ACTGGACCTTGCGTCACTTTAATGTTGTAGACCGTTCCATCAAAAGGAGCCGTGACGGTTTCTTTGTCAGACTGCTGCTTTTTGGCGATCGCAATCTCGCCACGCTTTTTCGTTAACTCTTCCCGGCGCTGGTTGAGTTGAGTCAGAATTTCGCCTTGACGCTGCGGAGCCAACCCCTGAGCCGTGCTTTTTGCTGATTCAAATGCTTGCTGCGCTTGATGAATTCGATCCTGCTGGGCTTCGGCTTCTTTCGCGAGTGACGTGATTTTATCTTCTGCATCGTTGATCTGGTTTTTGGCGTTAGTCACCTGATCAATGGCGTTGAGATAGTCTAACCGGGGAACCGCATTGCTAGCGATTAGTGTGCGGAGGCTTTTCTCTCGCTCCTGAGCCGTAACGAGATTGGCTTTAGCATTTTGTAGGGTCGTCTGAGCATTTGCCAGGTTTTCTTGATATCGCTCTAGGCGAGTTTGCGCTTCGTTAACTGTCGCGATTTGACGGTTGGCTTCGGCATCTGCCCCGGCTTGCTTTTCCGTAAATTCTCGTTGACGCGCGTTCAGCAACTGATCTTGAGTTGGATTTCCCCCTGAAACCGTTTGCCCTCGGCTCTCTGCTTCTAGACGATCGACATCTTCTTGAATCTTTTGGGCATCTGTCTCCAGACTTGCGACATTCGTTTCGCTAGCTCCCGGATCGATTTCGACTAAAATGTCTCCCTTTTTGACGGCGCTTCCAGCTTTCACGTTGGTTTGAGAGACGCTGCCAACCCCGAGTGCTCGAATCGGTCGCACTTCGGTCGAGGGAACGGTTTTGCCTTGAGTGATCGCCACTTCATCAATCTGGCTAAAGTGCGCCCATCCGATCGTGCCAAACACGATCGCGCTGACCGTTCCTGCCAGAATGCGCGTGTAGAGGGGCGGCAACTCTTGAACGGCTTTACCAAGCTCAAACGAAAGCGAATCTTCAGGGTTAGCAAGCTGTTGTTTGACTTGCTGAGATTGAGCGGGGGTGGAAGAAAGAGAAACGCGCATAAGTCTTTTGTTTTACGGGGCAGGGATCAATAGCCAAGCGCACACTAGCCCGACAATAGCCGATCAGACCGGAGGTCTATCCAAGGTTACAGAATGCAACGACACCTGAATAACTCTTAAGCGAGGCGACGATCGTAGACCAGGCTACTTAAGATAAGTCCAGAATGCCCACCTTATGTCAATGGTGACACACTTGTGTTTCAACTTCTTTATCCACTGGTTCATGCCATTCAACCGTTTTTGGTGCCGATTTGCTTTGTATTTGCCTGGTTGTTTGTGATTCTTACAGTCTGGAGTTTGCTTTCAACTATGTTTGAGAGCGTAGACACGGCTAGACAAATGCACCAGATTCCCTGTGCAAACTGTCAGTATTTTACGGGTGATTATGGGCTGAAATGTACCGTTCACCCCTCGATCGCGCTCTCTAAAGAGGCGATTCACTGCCCTGACTATGATCCGACTCCCAATCTTTATTAGGGTTCTAGAGAGGAATCAGAGCTAGCTATGTCTGATATTATTACAGGCTGAAGAAAGCCGTCCATCAACGACAAAACCCAGACTATAGAGCCTGGGAATGTCATTCATATTTCGTCAACTAGCAGAATTTGTCTACGACAGTGGAAGTTGAGTGATCGCAGGGTGACGAAGTTAATCTTCACCCCGATCGATCGCTAATCTTGGTTTAACTCTGGATAGTGGCGCTTAGGAAGCTGTTCGGCTTCTGGGCAATCATCTGAAACTAGGGGGTCGACATTTCCTTTCGGCACAGAAGCGAGCTTCTGAGTGACCGCCCCAATGCTTTCTAGACGCACCATCTCTTCCCAAGAGCAATTTTCGTCGTCTTCTTCGGTTTCATAACGCAACGTGACCAGATCGCCTTCGATATCCAGAATCTTGGCACGCTCAATCCAGCGTTGCTGATCCCGCAAGAAAATCCAGACTTCTCGACCATCGCAACAGAGTTGATAGATCTTGCGGTGTAGCATATATTGCTTCTCCTGAGCAAATGACTCTTAAAACTGCACGTTGAAACTGCGATTCCCTAAACGCTAGGGCGGCATTATTCTTGAAAGTTGGCAAGGAAGAATTTAATCTCCTTGTCGAATGCGCCATTTTTCATGTTCCTGCCGAGAGAGGATCGCTGGCGTTGGTACAAATCATTTAAGGTAGACAAAGGTTGAAGTGGCTCAGTTTAATAAAGTGCAGGGATTGAATCAAAAGAGCAACGGTTGATCAAACGGTCGAGAAGCACAGGCAAATCGGCATCGGTCAGGGGCTTGGGATGGGGCATCGATGAATCTAGCCATTGTGCAAAGCGTTCCCATAAGTTTACGAGCCTTTCAAGGTCTTGCTAAGTTAACTGCCTTTAAGTATCGGATTGTACCAACTATTCTAGCCATTGTTAAGCAAAGTGACTATATAGATTGACAAGTTTTGAGGTCAAGGAAGCCAACGGGGATGAAATCCGGGCATGGGTAGCGCTTCAGGCTGAACTTTAGCGGTTAAATTGCCAGTCAGGGGCAAGAGCCAGAGACGGCTGTTAGCCAGTGATTTGCCGTCTGGAGATCGCGAATCTCCGTCGGTTTGGTCAAAGATCAGCGCTAATCCGTCGGGGGCAAGGCTCATCTGAATATCTCGCTGTTTAGGCAGCAGCACCATGGGGTGCAGGGCACGTTCCGCGCCGCCTTCAGTCACGGCAGTTTTGAGGTCGATCGCAGCGATATAGGGCTGTTCTTGGTAAGTAGCACCCGGAATGAGATTGGTCAACAGACAATAGAGAATCTGCTCGGTGGGGTCAAACTGAGCGCTAACGATCGAGCCTGTAGTTTTAAAGATTTCTTTGGAGTCGCCTTGATTGGTCACGAGAAACAGCGATCGCGTGTAATCGGTGTTGAACTTTAGCATTGCAGCGCTGGAGCCGTCTCTAGAGAAACTCAGCACAGTGCCAAATTTGGGTAAAAAGTCTAGCGGGTCAGCCTGGGGTTGCAGGGGGATGAGGGCGAGTCCCTGCCCCTGAGCGATCGCGAGAGACGAACTGTCAGGCGTAATTAAAAATTCACCGCCGGGTTGTTTGTTGTCTAACGGCTGGGGCGCAGAGCCTTGACGAATGATCCACGGTCCAAAATCATTGGGGTTCTTGCGACTGACGCGCTGCACGACAATCACGTTTCCATCCGATGAGACATCGAATTTGAGGTTTTGGTAATCTTGGTTATCGAGAACGCGATCGATCTGCCCAGATGATTGAGTAGGCGAAGGTTTAACTGAGTTAAAAAAATCCCAATCAGATTTTTGAATATCACTGGGTTGGGCAGGAGCGTCGATCGAGATCCCGGTCGTAACAGTGTAGAGGTTTTGATCGACTAAAGTTTGAGACTGATTGGCGCGCTCAATGGCAGAAAAAAGAATGCGATCGCTTTGGGCATAGGGCTTAAAGTCGATTACTACCAGATTTGGAGGAGTCAGGATTTTTTTCTCCTGCTTTGTCAGGTTGAAGAGAATCAGCCGTTCCGCTTCGTCTCCATCCACCCCAATGTAGGCAAAGGCGCGATCGCGGCTCTGAAAGCTTCCGACAAACGGCTGAATGCTGACGCGATCGCTGCCCTCTTGAGTAAAGCGATCTTGAGCATTTTGCAGCTTGACCTGAAAAGACGTGCCATAGGGAGCAGGTGCATTCAGGGTATACGCCATTCGTCGCCCTGCCCAGCTTGTTTTTCCGGGTAAAGGTGGCTCGATTTGCAGGTTTTGCTCAACGCTGTCGTGATCCATTGGGCGACTAAACGTCAGCACAAACGCACTATCATCTGAGCCGACTTGCTTGTTTTGCCAGTTAAAATCACGGATTCGTGGGGCACTGCGATCGCCGCTCAACAACAGTAGACCAATTACTACACTCAAAATTGCTATGACAAACAGAGCGGCACGATCGAGCGGTTGAAAAAACTGCTTGGGCGGGGCGGTTGACGTGGGTTGCATACTCAATGATCAAAGGCTTGAGGATTCAGTATAGATTACTGCAAATCGTTTTCAGGCAGCGTTAACCCTAATCGCTGCTGAAGCGCTTGAATCACTTCTTCACCCGATTTTGGGTCTAAAATTTTTAGATCTTCTTCGGTATAATTCATCAGATCGCCGATCGTTTTAATCTGAGTGCGTTTGAGCGAACCGAGTGCCTTCATCGAAAGCTGAAGATCTTCAATGGGTCTGTGATCAAGCGCGTCGTTCATAACTCTGAAAATATTTGAGGATAGGAGTTTTGAATTCTAGTCTAGAGCTTTCTGAGGAAATGACCATCTCACATTTAATCACTCGATCTGATCGTCCTCATTTTTATCGGGGAACTCTAGAACTTGATCGCGCTCCACAAAGCGAATCGGCAAGCCCCATTTGCACCTGTTTTAAGAGATCTTCTCATGAATCTAGAATCAAAAGCGCCAGAGAATCCTAACCGCCCAGCGCAGGAAATTTTATCATCAGATCCTCAAGAAAACCTTGTCGTAGAACTTGCAGAGCAAGCCTTCTGGAGCGATCAAGATTCGGATAATGATGAGAACAGCCCCGCTAAAGCGCAAACTTTGTTACTCAACGGTAGACCGATTCCTGAAGCTGATTTTCCTCACTTGCTTGCCGCAGAGAGGAAGCTGAAATATGTTCAAGGAGTCGCGCAGTCAGGGCAGGTTTATCTGCTCACAAACCTGCTGCAAGACCGATCGCAAATGCTGTTGCAGTCCCAAAACGTCTGGACGATCGGACGACATCGCGGAGCCGCTTTATCTCTGAGCGATCGCAAACTGTCTCGCCGTCATGCCGTGATTCTCTACGATGCCGATCAAGGGTTTTATCTCATTGATCTCAACAGCATGAATGGCTCTTATGTGAATGGTGATCGAGTTCAGCAGCGTCATCTTCTGCACGATGGCGATCGAGTTTGCTTAGGCAGCATCGAATTTTTCTTCTTTACTAGTCAAGAGAGACACTCTCTAGAGCCAATTCACCCAGAAGTTTTATCTCGCCTGCATAACTTGAGATCTCGCTCAACGCCTTTTGTTGACTATTCAGAAGAACAACAGGCAATCAAGTCTAAGCTTTAGTGCCCCAATTGTGCCTTTACCGAGTTCGTAGAGACATTCTGGCAGAACATCTCTACGGAAATTTACCAACTTAAGCGATCGCTAGATTAACAGCGGTCTGAAGCCGTGCTTCACAGATGCCGCACCGATTTCCTCCATCTTTTCAACGGTAATGTGGTTCCGTCCCCAAGAGAAGTTAGTGTGCAATTTCTCAAACTCTAGCAGCATCGACTCAGCAAAGC
>JAYVFW010000157.1:0-16822 GCA_043772715.1 Phormidesmis sp.
CGATGGGATTGATCTTCAATAGATTGTTTGGGCATCGTTTCCTCCCTAACCAAATTTGATTTGTTGCCCTTCTAAATGAGGTAACTTGCCTGTCAGCAATGGCTTTAAAACGGCTCGAATCCGGTCGGCAGGTGGCGGGCAACCGGGCAGGTAGACATCAACTGGGACAACAGAATGGACGGGCGTTACCCGATCGAGCAAAGGCGGCACAATCCCCGGTCCAGTGGGAATCTGACCATGAAGATCAGCCGCTTCGATGTAGCATCGTTGCAGCACAGGTTCGGCACTACCGAGGGGATTGCGTAATGCAGTCACGTTGCCCGTCACCGCACAATCCCCAAAGGAAATCAGCAACCGCGATCGCGCTCTGACTTTGTGAATCATGGCGAGATGATCTGTGTTGGCGATCGCCCCTTCCACCAGCACCACATCTACGCCTTCTGGATACTCTTTGACATCCATAAACGGGCTATAGACAAAATCGACTTGCGCTGCTAAGTCAAACAGCCATTCGTCTAAATCCAAAAAGGACATATGACAGCCTGAACAGCCACCCAGCCAAACGGTTGCGAATTTTATCCGTGCCATATTTTCTCCAGCTATCCTTGCTCAACAACTTCTTGCTACTGCTGCTAAATGAAGTGAGCAGCCTGGAGCAAAAATATGTCCAGAGCTTCCTTGATTTGATTCACCATTGCAATAGCTGGTTGAGGCAATAGAGTTACTTCTGCGATCAAAAGAAGTAATGCCAAAACAAACCACAAAATAATCCATAGGTAGGTTTCAGGAAAGTGCGGACGTAACATATGAAATCCCTCCTTTTAGAACTGCCATTGTTGTTTCCGGCGAGCAGTCGCAATAAATTCAATTCGAGCACGATCGTGCACCATTTCACCCACGCTTGAACCTTGATGGAAAATTGCACCCGTTGGGCAGGCTTCGACGCATTTACCGCAGGATGTACAGGTTTGAGAAGTCCCCCAGGGTTGGTTCAGGTCAGTAATCACATGGGATTGGGAACCTCGACCTGCCATATCCCAGGTATGTGCCCCTTCTAATTCGTCACAGACGCGCACACAGCGAGTACAAAGCACACAGCGGTTATGATCCATGCCAAAGCGATCGTGGGACAGATCGATTTTGCGAGCGGGAAATTGATACTCCAGTCGCACATGATCCATTCCCATTTCAATTGCCAAATTTTGCAGTTCACAATTTCCATTGGCAACACAAACGGAGCAAACATGATTGCCTTCTGCAAACAACATTTCAACAATCATGCGGCGATAGTTTTGCAATCGCTTTGTGTTGGTTGTAACCTCCATTCCCTCTGCGACTTTGGTAACGCAGGCAGGCTGAAGTTTAGGACTGCCCGTAACCTCAACCAAACAAAGCCGACACGCCCCCACTTCAGAAACACCTTCCAAATAGCACAGCGTTGGAATGTGAATCCCGGCTTCCCGTGCTGCGTCCAGAACAGTTTCCTCTTCGCGGGCACTGACTAAGCGATCGTCGATCGTTAAGGTTTTAACTGTCATATGTCATCAACAAGGTATAGAAGATTGCCTGCAATGAGAGAAACCGAATCAGCTCAGCACCGCCTCAACAGATTTAAGTTCTGTGGAATCAGCTTGCAGTGTAGGACGAACGATATAGACTGAGCAAGGCGCATGATGAGCAACGTGATTGCTAACACTTCCCAACAGCACCTCTAATAAACCAGACCGTCCTCGATGTCCAATGACAATTAAGTCTGCTCCCCATAGCTTTGCAAAGTCACAAATTACTGTTGCTGCCTCACCAATGCACTGAAAGGACTCAGCCGATATTCCATGTGCTGCTGCCTCATGGGTATAAGATTTTAATAAATTGAGTTCTGAGTTATGCGTTCCATCCAGGCGCTCTGGTTCCAAACGTCCGATGTAGCACTTAAATAATGCACCATCCGAGTTGGTTGAATATTCCTCCAACATATTGAGTTTTGGGACAGGAATATCTTCAAATTGCTTGTGAGTAAGCACGTGGATCAGTCCCAATTGAGCATTGGATTGCTTTGCAATTGATGAGGCAGAATTGAAAACCCATCGACTCAGTGGTGATGTATCAATCGCAGCTAAAATTTTGTGAGTCATATAATTCTCCTTGGACAAATGCTCAAAAGGGTAGTTTTAAGATTTACTGTTTGGACTGATTAACTCCAAATACTCATCCTCGAAGTAACGCAATGTGCTGAGAACTGGATTAGGTGCAGCTTGCCCTAGACCACACAGGCTAGTATGTTTCACCATGTCACAGAGTTCCTTGAGCAACTCCATATCAGCGGGGGTTGCTTTACCGTCACGAATTTTTGTTAGCAATTGGTGGAGTTGTACTGTGCCCACTCGACAGGGAATGCATTTGCCGCAGGACTCATCCCGGCAAAACTCCATGAAGTAATGCGCCACATCCACCATGCTGGTGGTTTGATCCATCACAATCATGCCGCCAGACCCCATCATGGAGCCGAGGCTCGTCAGCGATTCATAGTCTACAGGCGTATCAAAGGCTGAAGCGGGAATACAGCCGCCAGAGGGCCCCCCGGTTTGCACTGCTTTTGCTGATCCGCCATCAGGTACACCGCCGCCCATTTCTTCCACAATTTGCCGCAGGGATGTTCCCATCGGCACTTCGATTAGTCCCGTGTTGCGAATTTTGCCTGCCAAAGCGAAAACTTTCGTGCCTTTGCTTTTTTCAGTACCAATACTGGCAAACCAATCGGCTCCGTTGCGAATAATTGGGGCAATATTGGCAAAGGTTTCGACATTGTTGATTAACGTTGGGAATCCCCATAGTCCCCGTTCAGCCGGATAAGGAGGACGCGGGCTGGGAACTCCCCGCTTGCCTTCGATCGATGCCATGAGAGCAGTTTCTTCTCCGCAAACATAGGCTCCAGCACCAATGCGAATATCAATCCGGAAGTCGAAGGGCGAATCGAACACCTGACTGCCCAAAAGTCTCAACCGTTGTGCCTGTCGAATGGCGATTTGCAGGCGACTAATCGCTAAGGGATATTCTGCCCGAACATAGATATAGCCTTGAGTCGCACCGATCGCGTAAGCGGCGATCGCCATCCCTTCCAACACCCGATGTGGATCGCTTTCCAGCACACTGCGATCCATAAACGCACCCGGATCGCCTTCATCGGCATTACAGATCACGAATTTACGCTCAGCGACTGCCTTTGCCACGGTTGCCCATTTCAAACCCGTGGGATAGCCACCCCCGCCCCGCCCTCTTAAGCCACTGCGGGTAATGGTGTTAACAACTTCGGGTGGATTCATCTCATGCAGGGCATGGTGGAGCGCCTGATACCCGGCTGCAGCAATGTAGGCTTCAATCCGTTCCGGGTCAATTTTGCCGCTATTTTCCAAAACGATCGCCCGTTGGTTCGTAAAAAAGGTCTGAGTCAGATCGCCCTGTTGGAGCGGTGTTTGTGGATTTAAAGAGGATTGTGATTGAAGCGCTGCTGCGATGGTAGGAACCTGATCAGCAGTCACTTTTTCATACAGGATTCCGGGATTGTCGGATTCTGTTAGGCGATCGACCTGAACCAGCGGACCCTGACAGCAGAGACGCATACATCCCACTCCAGAAACCTGCACAGTGTCTGCCAATCCTGCGTCCGTGACTGCTTGTTCCAATCCTGTTTTAACCGCCAGCGCATTGGAAGAGAGGCAACCCGCCGCGACACAGCACCGAATCTGAACCGCTTTTTGAGATTGACGTTCCTGTTCAGCAATTTCTAGTAGTTCAGGTAGATTCATAATGATTGATTATCACGGTGTTATTAATTCTCTGTTATCTTTTTCCCTTGCTCTAAGTATTCTTTTACACGATCGCCAACCAACTCTGGCGTTTGATGACCACACACTGTACCGTCAAACACAACAGTAGGGGCAATCCCACAGGCTCCTAAACAGCGGGCAGTAGAGAGAGAAAGCTGGTTGCCTAGTGTTGTTTCGCCGACATGAATCTGGGCAGATTGCTCAACCGCTGCCAGTAATGCCGCTGCACCTTTAACATAACAGGCGGTTCCAGTACACACCACACAGCGATGAACCCCTTTGGGTGCCAGGGAAAACAGATGATAAAACGTCGCCACTCCATACACGCGACTGGGTGGTAGCTTCAGGCTATGGGCAATGTAAAGTAACAGATCGTTTTCGAGATAGCCAAATAGTTCTTGTGCCTTGTGCAGGATTTCAATCAGCGCATCTTGTTGATACTGATGACGCTTGATCGTGGCATTTAGCATCTTAAACCGCTGATCTCCACTGGGATGCTGGGGTGAAGCATTCCCTATACGCTTGTTTTGCTGATGAATAACCATAGAGAAGTCGGGTTTCTAGGATGCCATTGCCGCTTGTTTAGCTTGGGAAATATCTGGGCTAGCCTGAGGTTGA
This sequence comes from Phormidesmis sp., assembly GCA_043772715.1. Taxonomy (GTDB): domain Bacteria; phylum Cyanobacteriota; class Cyanobacteriia; order Leptolyngbyales; family Leptolyngbyaceae; genus Phormidesmis_A. The sequence goes on from JAYVFW010000157.1 coordinate 4,443, forward strand.
CCTTGCACCGTGAACACTGAGCAAGGTGCATGATGCAGGACATAATTGCTCACGCTACCGAGAATTAGCTCATTCCAACCAGAATGACCACGCCGACCTATGACGATTAAGTCGGCTTCCCAAGTCTGCGCCATTTCACAGATAGTTCGACCAGAGTTGCCAGAATTTTGGGCAAATTCAGTGCTTACACCCGCAGCCGTTGCCTTGTTTGTGTACGATCGCAGTAAGTCCAGACCTTCCTGTTCACAAATTTGCCAGCGCTTTTGATAGTCCTCAAACAGTCTGCCATCTACTGGATAGTATTCCTGAGTCGTCAATGTCGGCATTACAGGATAGCCTTTCTCTTCACTGGACAGAACGTGCAATAGCATGAGGCTAGATCCCGTTGCTTTTGCTAACGCGATCGCTGCATCCAGAACTTTCTCGCTATTCTCCGATCGGTCTACTGCAACCAAAATTTTGTGAAACATATTTCTCTCCTTACGATTACTGTAGATAGCTGACTTCCATAACACCTAAGCCAACTATCTACCTCTAAGTTGAAGTTAGGGAAAAAATATGGGGAACTTGTGAGGGAGATTGAAGATTACTCGTTCGATCAAAAACTAGTAAAAAAGGCTGTAGTCAGGCTCAATCCTAATGCCAGCAGCAAGATGGATGCACACCAGCGCGCCAGTTTCCAACCGCCTATCACAGTGGCAAGCAGGGCTTTTACCGCCGTATTGACCATTGCCGCAATCAAAATCCCGGTTGTACCAACCACTAAGGGCAAATCTCCTTGAGTTGCCTGAGCGAGGGAAAGGCTAACCGCATCCACATCAGTAATGCCAGAAATTGCTGAAAGTGCATAAACACCAGCGTTACCGAACCAGGCTTCCATTACCTGGATTAGGATAAACAAGACAGCAAAGACTGCGCCGTACCCCAAAGCTGCTCCCAGTTCAATTGGATTCTTAAGCTCAACCTCTGCCGAAGTTTCAATGGACTTTGTGCGGATGGCGATCGCACCAGCAGCTACCAGTGGAACAACTGCCAGCACCGCAACAGGTGGCACCAGGGAAGGCAGCATTGCTGGATTGACAAGCGAGACTTCGACCAAAATACGGAGTGCCATCGTCCCGGATGCCAAGGAAATTCCTGCACCCAGTAAGGCAAAATTTCCTTGTTCGCGCCTTGCCATTCGCCCAAAGGATACCGTCACTGCCGTAGACGAGACCAGCGCACCCAGGACGGCGGTCGCTAAAAGACCCACACGAGCACCCAACAATCGCATGGCGAAATACCCCATGTAGGAGATGCCTGCAATTAACACCACTAGTAAGCCAATTGCCCGTGGATTTAAGGCTGACCAAGGTCCCAGATCGCGATTGGGCAGCAGGGGTAGCACGACAGCAGCAATCAGCAGGAGTTGCAGCGTTGCAATCAGTTCCCGCCGATCGAGGTGCCTTAAAGACTGATGTAACTCTTGCTTAAATCCCAGCAGTACTGTCATCACGACTGCCACTGCCACGGCTTCAGAGGCTAAACCTTTTCCCGCCAATGCCCCCAACACAAAAGTGATTAACAGCGCCAGTTCGGTGGTAATGCCAAAGTCCTGAGTGTTTTGGGCTGTCACCCCGTAAGAAACGGCGATTATCAGAGCCAGACCCAAAAAAGCAATGACCAGCACACTCACCCCGAACTGTGCTGCTAGCAGTGCAGATAGCCCTCCCAGCAATCCGATCAGCCCAAAACTTCTGATTCCGGCAATCCGAAGACCTGCGGGGCTTTCTCGACTTTCCCAGCCTCGTTCCATGCCAATAATTAGCCCAATGGCAAGTGCGATCGCCAGTTGCAGTGTCACTGTCAGGTTCATTTTTTGTTCCTTCCAACGAACCATTTTCTACTACAGTAAGGGGCGAAAATGAGGAACTTGTGAGACCTGGCAAAATAGTCAGGCTGCATTGCGGTCTATTTACGGCGCAGTAACCTCACAAGTTCCTCAAGTTCTTTGCCTATGTTGAAGGTGGAGGGTACGGCGATCGCGCTGTCTTGATTCAACACTTTGCAGTGAGGTAAGGCAGCCCTGCTGCGACACGTTCAATATTCGCTGGATGTCATTCGAGATGAAGCCTGCGAACTCATCCGTAAAGGAGTCATCGACAGTAAGCAACCCATTCATGTGCTCTGCCAACACTTTCCTGCTCGTGAATGGGAGGCGATTGAATCTGAGCTTGAACAAAATGATTTTTTGCTGCGAGATCAGATTCTAGATTTGATCGGATGTGAGAAATGGTGTGAGGATCAGTGACATAAGGAAAAAAGAATGTGAATCGACACAGAATCGTGCAACCTGATTTGGATGTTACTGCCCCACCCGGTGTCAGTTTTCATGTGCATGGACTGACCAAAATTTACCGGATGGGTGACGTAGAAGTGCATGCATTACAGTCTGTTGATCTGGATCTTTACGACGGTGAATTTGTCGTGATTCTAGGTCCATCGGGTAGTGGCAAATCAACGCTGCTCAACATTCTGGGTGGGCTAGATATTCCAACGAGTGGGCATATCTTCTTTCACACTCGCGATCTCACTCATGCCAATGATGCTGAATTGACTCGTTTTCGCCGTGATTGTGTCGGATTTATTTTTCAGTTCTACAATCTGCTTCCCAGCCTCACAGCACGGGAAAATGTGGCATTGGTGACAGAGATTGCTCACCATCCCATGCGTCCAGAAGAGGCGCTAGAGCGGGTAGGGTTGAGCGATCGCCTGGATCACTTTCCAGCACAACTCTCTGGCGGTGAGCAGCAGCGAGTCGCGATCGCCCGTGCTATTGCCAAACGACCGGAAGTACTGCTGTGCGACGAACCTACTGGAGCACTGGATTACAAAACCGGAAAAGTCGTACTGGAGGCTCTAGAACAGGTGAATCGCGAACTAGGTACAACGACAGTTGTGATTACCCACAATGCCGGAATTGCAGCCATGGCAGACCGCGTGGTGACGATGCGAAGCGGGGAAATTGTCCGGATACAACCCAATGAAACCAAGCGATCGCCTGCCGAATTGGAGTGGTAGGTTCTGTCAGATTGTTCAGTGAGCCGCGTTATGAAGCAATTACCTCAACCGTTGTCTCATCGCTCAAATAACAAACACAACCCCCTTGAAGTGAGTGAACGGACATCACCACCCTCGCCCAAACTGCCACTGAAGCAGATAGCGTACATTGCGGTGGGCATTGTTACGTTTATTCTGGTTGTGTGGGCATTTCGTCCTGCACCTGTTTTAGTCGATGTTGCATCTGTGCAGCGTGGCAACCTGCAAGTCACCGTCCATGCAGAAGGAAAAACCCGGCTGCGCGATCGGTTTGTGATTGCCGCAGACACCGATGGGCACTTAGCGCGAATTACCTTAAGTGAAGGCGATCCAGTCACAGCAGAAATGGTAGTGGCTCAGATTGATCCGTTACCCTTGAATGCTGCGGTGCAAGAGGCTCTCGGACGATTGGCAGAGTGGAAAGCACAGCGAGCAGGCGTAGCAACTCAGCGTCCGAAAGCAGAAACCATTGAACAAGTCCGCACTCGGATTCGAGCCGCAGAAGCCAGACAGCAGCAAGCAGAAGCTAGGGTGACTCAATCACGGGCAGCATTAGTGCAGGCACAGCGCGATCGCGATCGCGCCCGACAACTAGAAGCAACCGGAGCCATCTCCCGTCAAGATCGAGAAATGGCTGAACTGAACGAAACCACCAAAGCCAAAGAACTGGAAACGGCAATCCTGGCGACTAAAGCCGAGGCTTCTGAAGTAGAGGTTGCTAGAGCCGCTCTGGTGGTGGTGCAACAAGAACAGACTGACCCCGATTATTTGCTCAAGGTTTACGATGCCCGGATTGCCAGCACTGAAGCAGAACTATCCAAACTGCGGAATGAAGCGGCTCGCACGGATATTCATTCCCCAATTGCCGGAAAGATTCTACGAATTTGTCAGAAGAGCGCTCAATTTGTCACCGAAGGTACACCGCTGCTAGAAATTGGTGATCCTGCCAAACTAGAAGTTGTGATTGATGTACTTTCTACCGATGCGGTAAAGATTAAACCGGGCGATCGGATTCTGATTGATCAACCGTCTGATCAACGTTCAGAAACAGTGCCCATTCAAGCAAAGGTGCGATTAGTGGAGCCATCCGCATTCACTAAAATTTCTGCCCTTGGTGTTGAGGAACAGCGAGTCAATGTAATTGGTGACTTTGTTAATTTTGCTCAGTCGCTTGGGGATGCTTATCGAGTAGATACCCAAATTGTAATTTGGAACGGCAAGAATATTCTAAAAGCACCAATTAGTTCGCTGTTTCGCTGCAATCAATCTGCCTGGTGTGTGTTCGTGGTAGACAACAGCAAAGCCCATCAGCGACAAATTGTAATTGGATATCGCAGCGATCGCGAAGCCGAAGTTCAACAAGGATTGAACCAGGGAGAAAGGGTAATTCTGTATCCAACGGAGCAAATCAAGAACGGTATTCAGGTTGATTCACGTTAAAGGCGAAAACTTTTTAGTTCGTGGAGAGACAGCATGTCAGCAATCGACAAAAAACTCTTCCGAGATCTGCTGCACCTATGGGGGCAAATATTGGCGATCGCCCTGATTGTTGCCTGTGGCATTGCTGGCTTTGTTGCCATGCAGACCGCTTACGAGTCGTTGAAATTATCTCAATTCAGTTACTACGAGCAATATCGGTTTGCTCATGTGTTTGGGCAATTGAAGCGGGCACCGGATTCCTTAGTAGAGCAGATTCAGGCAATTCCAGGCGTGGCGCAGGTGCAACCGCGAGTGGTGGTCGATGTCACCTTGGATGTACCAGAACAGCAGGAGCCAGTGACCGGACGGTTAGTTTCCATTCCCTTGCAGCAAACCCCGATGCTGAATGATTTGTTTATTCATCAGGGACGCTATATCGAAGCGGGGCGCGGGGATGAAGTCCTGGTGAGTGAAGCCTTTGCCAAGGCGAATCGGTTACAGTTGGGCGATCGCATCGGGGCAGTGATTAATGGACGCTGGCAGCCGTTGCAGATTGTCGGCTTTGCCCTATCACCAGAATACGTTTACGAAATTCGAGCCGGAGATTTGCTACCAGATAACCAGCGGTTTGGCGTGGTGTGGATGGAACGCAAGGCACTAGGCACGGCTTTCAACATGGATGGAGCATTCAATGATGTGGCGCTATCCCTGCTGCCTGGGACTAATCCGGCTGAAGTGATCTTTCGGCTCGATCGCCTCCTGGAACCTTACGGCGGCTTCGGAGCCTATGAACGAGACGATCAGATTTCCAATCGGTTTGTGTCCGATGAAATCATTCAGTTGCGTGCTCAAGCCCGGATTATTCCTACCATTTTTCTGGGCATTGGAGCCTTTTTGTTGCATGTCTTGTTGTCGCGGCTGATCGGCACCCAACGGGATCAAATTGCAGTTCTCAAAGCCTTTGGCTACAGCAACGGGGCGATCGGTAGACATTTCTTAAAATTTGTGCTGGCGATCGAGGCGATCGGAGCCGTGATTGGGATTGGCACTGGCTTGTGGCTCGGTTCCGCCTTAACTCGCGTGTATGCTCACTTCTATCAATTTCCTGTGCTGCGGTATGAAGTTAGCCCTGCAATGTTGATGACCGCGATTGTGATCAGCGGCAGTGCAGCTGGGGTTGGCGCATTGGCTGCCGTGCGACGAGCCGTTTTGCTGCCCCCCGCCGAAGCGATGCGCCCAGAGTCTCCTGCCCAATTTCATCCCACCCTGATGGAGCAACTAGGGTTACAAGCTTTTCTGTCTCCTGTGGGGCGAGTTATTTTACGCAATCTGGAACGAAAGCCGATTCAGGCACTGTTGTCCATTCTGGGAATTGCGCTAGCGGTTGCCATGCTGGTTTCGGGCGGCTATTTGCAGGATGCCATGCAGCACATCATTAACGTACAATTTCATACGATCCAGCGCGATGATGTCACAGTCGTGTTCAACGAACCCCGCTCCGCTCGTACCCGTTATGAGGTTGCCGGTTTACCTGGAGTCTTAGTTGCCGAACCGTTTCGCAGTGTCGCAGTCCGGCTTCGGTTTGAACATCGTACCCACAAAATTGGCGTGATGGGACTGGAACCTACGAGTGAGTTGCGCCATTTGGTCGATCGCCACCTCAACCCCATCTCCCTCCCACTCGATGGCATCTTACTCACCAATAAACTTGCAAACCTGTTGCACATTAAACCGGGTGAACTGCTCACCGTCGAGGTTTTGGAAGGAGCCAGACCCGTTCGTACAGTTCCCGTAGCGGGCTTAGTCGATGAACTGATTGGTCTTTCTGCCTACATGGATATTCAGGCGTTGAACCGACTCATGCAAGAAGGTGCCACAATCTCTGGGGCGTTTTTGGCAGTGGATGATCAATTCTTAGAGCCACTCTACACCCAACTCAAACATACGCCAGCGATCGCCAGTGTTTCCCTCCACAAAGCGATGATTGAACGCTTTCAACAAACGATCGCCCAAAGCCAGGGTATTGCCACCACTATTCAGATTGTGTTCGCCTGCGTGATTGCCTTCGGAGTGGTTTACAATGCTGCCCGCATTGCCCTTTCAGAACGAGGGCGAGAACTGGCAACGCTGCGGATTATTGGCTTTAGCAAGGTGCAAGTTGCCGTCGTGCTATTGGGCGAACAGGCAGTGTTAACGATCGCCGCAATTCCGCTGGGGTTTGCGTTAGGCTACGGCATTGCTGCCTTATTATCGCTGGCATACAACACTGAACTTTATCGCTTGCCGTTAATTATTACTAAGGCAACTTATATCTTTGCCTCTGTCGTGATCATAATTGCAGCCCTAGTTTCCGGTCTATTGGTGCGTCGTCAGTGCGATCGTCTGGATCTGATTGCCGTTCTCAAGACCAGAGAATGATCTCAAGATGGTGAGAATTTGCTTCTGTTTTGTGCTTTCATCCACCGAAAAGCAACGATATTGAGCAGCAGTCCGACTAAAAATAGTACCGCCATTAAAGTAATCTGATACCAAGCGATCGGTTTCACCAGTAAATCAGCAATAACATGAAAAAAATTCATGACTGAATAGAAAACTGTAACGCCAAAGTGAAGCTTGCGATACCACTTTGTCTCATTGAAGAGAGTAGCAATCATTACCAGCATGGGCAACACAAAAAAGCCCAGCATTAACCACAAAATCCAGGCAATATTACCTGTTCCTTGAACATCAGAAATGGCAACGTTTTGGTTGTGAAACAGTGGCATTAAGCCCAGTTGGGTGTGAAAGAGCGTTCCTAAGAGAAACACTGCCCACAAAATGATAATTTTCTCACGATCACTCACTGCCATATCAAAGCTTTTCATTACCAACTCCGCGATCGTTTTTCTTCAAATTTAGATAAATTAGTTGAGGAAGTTGTGAAGATATCGATTCCTTAAAGCTTGTATCCAATTTGCCGTAATTCCAAAGGAATCTCATCGTGTCTATTCTAGAAACTGTTAGAACGCTTTTAGTTGAAGAAAAGTTGGAAAACAAGGGCACAGGAGAAAGAGGGCAAAATAGGGGGAGTTGAAAACGAAACGTAAAATGGTAAACGACTTAACCACATGAGGGTGGTGCTTAGTACGCACTACGAGATTGACATCTGACTTCAGCAGCATAGATATGCACCATTTTAGGCGGCATCACTTCCCTATCCTCGTTTTCACCACTATCTATGAAACATCCTCAGCTAACTGAAATTCTCACAGATCTGCGCTCTGCCTTGAAGCAGGAATACGGAACGCGGCTGATAAAACTCATTTTGTTTGGGTCTCAGTCAAGAGGTGATGCTCGATCAGATTCTGACATCGACGTGCTGGTAATCTTAGATGGCTCTGTCGATGACATCGCCGAGATCAAACGCACTAGCCAAATTCTGTCTGACCTGTGCTTACAGTACGCCACGTTGGTTTCCTGTGTCTTTATCTCTACCGAACAGATGGAGGAAGCTGGCACGGGGTTCTTCCGCAACGTAAATCGAGAGGGCACCCCTGTATGAACATAGAGCAAGAAGCGCTGCTGGTGAAAGCCACCCGGAGCTTAGAGGCGGCAAGAGTTCTTTTGCAAACGGGATTCCCTGAGTTTGCAGCATCTCGCGCTTACTACACGATGTTTTATGTGGCAGAAGCTTTTCTTGAGGGGGAGGGACTTTCCTATAGTAAGCACTCAGCAGTGATTTCTGCTTTTGGGCAGCAGTTTGCTCGTACCAATCGAGTTCCTACAGAGCTACATCGAATTCTGATTGAAGCAGAACAGATTCGTCGTCGGGGAGATTATCAAAACCAGCTCACCATCTCCGAAGACCAAGCATTCGAGATGATTGAACAGGCGCAACGATTTCTCTCCGTCGGACTTAAGCAAATTCGAGATGGTTCATCTGAAAACTGAGAACAAAATCACAAGAGGAGAAGGGCAAAATAGGAAAGTTGACACTATGACAACCCCACTGACTCAGATTGACGCACTCAAAGCCCAATTGGATAGCTACTGTCCCCTCGACCCTAACTTCGCCCTGATGCTGCGGGAGAACTATCGGGTGCGGTTGACCTATCACTCGACGGCGATCGAGGGTAACACTCTCACTCAATCAGAGACTCAAGTGCTGCTAGAGTATGGCTTGACGGTGCAGGGCAAACCTCTCAAGCACCACCTCGAATCAGAGGATCACGCCTTTGCGTTTGACTATATAGAGCAACTTGCAGCAGGCAATGAACCGATTCACGAGTGGGAGATTCGAGAGATTCATGCTTTGGTATGCAGCAGATCGGAGCGGGAGATTGCAGGCAGGTATCGCACGATTAACGTCATGGCAGCAGGCAGTGGACATCGCTATCCCGATGCCCTTCTGGTGCCAGAGATGATGACGGACTTTGATGGCTGGTTGAACACGCCAACCGACCTGCATCCCGTAGACTTTGCAGCCGAAGCGCACTATCGATTCGTCACAATCCATCCCTTTACAGACGGAAACGGGCGCACTGCCAGATTGCTGATGAATCTGCTGCTGATTCGGGCAGGGTATCCAATGGCGATCGTGCGAGTGGAAGACAGACTGCAATATATTGAGGCGATTATGGCTTGGCGAGGTGGGGATGCTCGTTTATTCAAAGAGATGGTTAGAGAAGCTGCCACCGCAGCTCTAACCGAAGTGTTGAGTTTGTTGAAATAGTTCAGGAGAATAAATGGGTCGCAAAAGGGTCACCACAGGTGTGGGATCTGATGGGGTGAATGGCTTGAATCTGATAGGGAATGCTGATGGGGAAGAGGGCGCGGCAGTGCAGCAAACCAACCAGACATCAACATCGGCATTTGAACCCTAATGATGCGTTGAAGTTGGCACCTGAATTAGCCGTCTGCTTCAGCCCTAAAATGATTTCGTAACGAAATGGAACCCTTACCCCGTATAGCTTTCGAGTTTCGTAACGTTATATCTGGGATTTCGTAACGTTATAAATGGCGGTTAGATGTCTGCAAAGGCAGGCTAACCGACCCCGAACAGCTTTGCTGCACCGGAGGTGTTCGTAGAGCCACAACTCAATCCCTATGGAGGCTAAAGTGCTTTGTAGATTTAGCGCCCAGCCTTGTAGGAGGGTTTCCCTCCGTAGCGCTCAGTGCTGGAGGCGGGTTCCCCGCCATAAGCAACTGAGTAAGAAGAGGACTGGGTAAGACAGGGTAGCGCTTGAAGCCTAAATCAACGGTTTATCAAGGCTTTGGGGCGCTGGTTTCTACCCTAAATCAGGGGATAAATAAAGGGGTGAACAGAGAATGATCAGGGGATGACCACAGGGGAGAGATCTGATGATGATGTCCTGGTGGAGATGCTGTGGATTGACCACTGTGAGAGGTCTGATGGGTGTGAATAGCCTGATGCCAAGCGCTGTCCCGTTCGGGTGCCCCGCAGCGTAGCTGTTCGACGGCTATGACCTGAGATGAATGCTTCTTACTCAGTTGCCTTCTTACCTAGTCCCCTGCGACGGGAAACCCGTCTTCAGGGCTAGGCGCTATGGAGGGAGACCCTCCTACAGCACTGAGCGCTGGCTATGGCTCGGTTCATCGCATAGCACCACGCGCTATCGCGCCGAAGGGGTGACGGACCTAGACTCCAAAGGAACCTATCTCATGTGTAACTTCACCTCTTTGACCATCACCCCTTCAGCTTTGGCAGAGAGCGTCTACGCTCAAGTGACAGCTCTGGCACGCACTCTCAAGCTAGAAGGCACACATATCTTGAGCCGCACGAGTGGCAGCCAGGTCGAGATTCTCGTGTCTCAACAGCTATTCGCCATTCTTTAACGCTCTTTGATCGATATTGGCCACAACTCAGTCCCTGCGGGGATTAGAGTTCTTTAATCTCCTGCAAAGCACTCCAACCAGGAGGTCGCTAATCGCTCTATAGGGGTGGAAACGAGCACTAGTCTCTAAAGGAAACTAAATCTCATGCAAGTCTTAACCCTCAGAAACGGTGAAGTTAAAACGTTTGGTCAACCCACAAAACCCATGTGGGGCGCGTCTAGTAGCTGGATTAAAGTTAGCGTCAATGGCAAACTCCAAGAGGTGCAACCCATCGATGGCACAGGCGAAACGTGTTCTCCCGAAGCAGCAGTCTACTACCGTGATGAATGCGGCAACTTAGTTTGAAGTCACCGTGCTTTAGCCCAAACCTCCCACTTATTATATAGTGGGATTGGTTTTTTCGACTCATTCCAAATTTAGGGTACAAATCAGCGCCCCAAAGCCTTGATAAACCGTTGATTTAGGCTCTAAAACCTACCCTAAATCTGAGTAGACAAGTCAAGGGTAAAAGTGGGTAGAAAATAATTGATAGGGTGACCACAGGGAAGGAAATGGAGTTGACCACAGCCGATTTAGGGTAGGTTTTGAGGGCTAAAAGAGTTGATAACACGTCGCTTTGGACTTAGATTGCTACCCTAAATCGCTCATCCGTCTTAAAGAATCAAGTCGCCACAAGAGGTGATGGGTCACGGGTTGCGGTGTGTCGATGAATGAAAACAAGCACGGTCACACGGCTTGCTACAGTATCCACCCGCCTAGCTCAGGTGATGGTTGATGCATCTGCTTTGAACTGGGAACGGCAGCCGGGTGGGGTTGATGAGGCAATGGCTTCACTTGAGGGTCAGGGAGGACTTTCAATGCTGAAGACGGCACCATACCAAACGATCGCTGAATCAAAAGGAGTGGAAATTGACTCAAGATGTCCTAAAGATCGCATCTCGTCATTCAACTGAATCGTCTTCTAGCGCTGCATCAAAGTCCTCGAACCCACCGATGTGAATATTGTAGCCATCGGAATCGTCCTGGTCTGGAGGAGGGGAATCGACTGCCGCTGGGGAAACCACTGCGATCGGGTTCCCCGCACGGGACGTGTTCGGCTCAGGCGGAGCCGCTACAGGAATGGCTGATTTAGCTGGGCTTGGAGACACCTGACTGACGAACCCTTCTGACATGGGACTGCTCAAAGGGTGGGGCGCACCATTATTAGTGGGTGCCATGCCGAACGATCGCTGAATCAAAAGGATATGCTGCTGCAATCGAGCGATCGACAGGAGGGCTTGCGCTTGCGACCACATAGGGTCAGGGTTCTGATCTCGGATGGCAAAGGGCGACCAATAGGCAGCAGCCGCTTCGAGCACTTGGTCTTGTTGACCGTGACTTTTGAGCCACTGCAACGTTGCCCCCGGAATCAATGTGGTCGAGAGCTTGAGTTGCAGACGGACGGTATCTTCTTTAAATGGCAATTCGGGCGGCAGAGATTGAGACATCGGGAATCCTTCAGGCTACGTTTGCAGGGACTTGACTCAACTCAAGGTGCCCTAAAAAACTAGAGAAGCACCAAAACTTGACTGTTCACTCACTGTTCACTCAATGATTGAAGACTGTTCGCTCAATGATTGAGGACTACGAATGGACTGGGGGGTGAGGCAGCTACTACGATCTCCGCGAAGTGATTGCTCATTCACTGTTCAATCATTGATTGAGGACTACTGAGTGCCGTTTTAGGGACACCACAGGAAGGGCAAAGGGCAGTAGAAGAAGGGCAAAAGACTTTAGTAGGGATGACCACAAGGGAAAAGGAGTGCTACTGAGGACAGCATCGGCAGAGGGCTAGAAACCTGTTGGGCGGTGGACTGACCACAAGGGAGGAGTGTGGAGATAAGCGAGTGGCGCTAAGGAGTGTGGAGAGCTATAAACCTGTTGGGCTGATGGGCATGGGATGCCCACAAGGGCAGGGTGGTTTCATTGTCGTCAGAGGAATCTCGAAAGGCTGATTATTTGGTTTCCATCGGAGCAAGGTTGCGACAAGAGCGAACGAGTTTTCAGTG
>JAYVFW010000158.1:0-5321 GCA_043772715.1 Phormidesmis sp.
TGCGGTTGCCAATCCGGGCTGCCCCCTAAATCCCCCAAGTCTGGGGGACTTCAAGCCCAACATTCAGGTTCAAAGTCCCCCAATTTTGGAGGATTTAAGGGGCTGAAGCGTTGAATAACGAAGCGAGAGAACTCATCGAACTGACGTAATTTTAGACTCAAAACTTTTCACAACTGCCATTCTTGAAGCGCGATCGCCACGCCACGCCCCAATTCTGAACCGGAACTTTCACTCTCAAACAGTTGCTTTAAGCGCTGGTAAGCAACGTCAGAGGCAAGAGCTTTAAGGGCAGAAACGATATGCAATCTAACGCTGACATTGGGATCGGCAAGGAGATTGATTAAAGCATCGAGTGCAGCGATCTCACCGAGTTGTCCGAGGGCAAGGGCGATCGCTTGCCGCGCTGAGGCTGATCGAGCAAACGGGCTTTCTTGTTGCAGCAAATCGAGCAAAATTTGGGTTGCTTGACTTTTTTGATCAGGCTGATCGACTCGCCCTAACACGGTCAAGATTTCTTGACGGACTGCCTCAGCTAAAGGAAGTTGAATCAGCGATCGCTGTAAACAGTTCAGCGCCTCTGAGGTGCCGATCCAGCCCAAGGCTCTAATTAGCTCGATCGCTAAAAACTCTGGCGTGTTGGGCGATTGCAGGCTTTGAAGCAGAGTGTTGGTTGCTGCCGGGGTGCCTATCCGACCTAGGGCGATCGCGGTTTGTCGGCAAACTTCTAAGTTCAAATCTAGCAAGAGTGGACGCAGATGAGAAACCAGATCCAGTTCTGCTAGATCAGTCCCGCAGAAACCAAGCCCGGTGACGGCGGCTCGTCTGACCATCACAGCGGGATCTTTTAAAGCCTGAATCAAAAGCCTTGAAATTTCTGGGCTGTGAAAGCTGCTGAGGGCTGCGATCGCCAGTGCCCGTATTTGAGCATCTTCGTCGTTCAGGACTTTTTGCAACAGGGGCACCGTTTCGGGGTGGCGAATTTGAGCCAGGGTTTGAGTGGCTAATCGTCGAGTGTTGTCTTGATCGAGTAACTCGGTGAGAATCTCGATCGCGCCGCTGCCCAGATTGGCGAGGGCGGTGGCTGCCATCCCATTCAGTCCTTCGTTGGTGGATGTTTTGAGCAGATCGACTAATGCTGTGATGATGTTGGGATGGTTAAAGTCGCCCAAAATGCGGACTGCAAACCACTGAGCCTCTGAGTCAGCGTCTTGATTTTGCAGGAGATCGAGCAGTGGGGCGATCGCAGCATCGCCAAAGCTTGGAAAGAGTTTAGCGACATCCCATCGATCTTGAAAGTCACCTGACTCTAGACTCTGCAACGCCAGATCTAATAAGAGAGGAGATGGAACTGCGGCAGGTGATGACTCTTCGCCCAGCAATTGTTGCAGATAGTGATTGAGCAATGCCCAGTCTTGATCATCTGCGGCGGTTTGGGCTTGCTGCAACGTTTCGAGATAGTTTGATTGCACAGTTCTTTTGCGGAGGATGACCCACAGGGTTGTGGAATATGCTTGATTTTAGCTTCCGCATTCCAGGTCAGCCGCCAACGATCGCAGTTTTAGAGAATTTTTTGCGACAAAAAAGGCACCGCTGGGGTGCCCGATCGCTTTAATGCCCATTGAAAGAACGGTTGCGATCGTTCATCTACCAAAAGTCGAAGCCGCTTTAACTCTTCTTGACCAAGACAGAATTCCCTTCAATCTTTGCCGTATAAGTTGCTAAAGCCTTACGCGCCGGACCTTCGATCGCCGCTCCCTCCGCCGTAAAAGTAGAATTGTGACAAGGGCACGCAAACGACTTACGCTCACTCTTCCAAGCCACCAAACACCCTTGATGTGTACAGGTCGGATTCACCGCGACGATCGCCGTTGGTGTGGTCGGATTGCGAATCACCAACACCGGACCGATCGCTGACTTCTCACTTAAAATTTGTCCATTTTTATCTAGATCGGCAAGCGACCCGATCGTCTGAAAGCCATCACTGCTGGCAGCTTTACGATCGGCACTTGGCTGCACCGCCGAATCAGAACTTTTAGAGCAAGCCGCTAATCCTGAAACGATCGCAGTTAATGCAACGGGCAATCGACTGACCGCCCACCCAAACCCAAACCAAGACAAAAAAGATCGACGATCCATAGTGTTCTCCCAACTGACTTAGCATCTGGACGACTCATCCTAACAGCAGATGCAAATCTCTAGAAAATTCTCCTATTAAATGCTGAAATCGCATTGCGTTCATGCATGAACTTCATAATCAGAAACATTTGGTAACTAACTATACGAATTTTCATTGTGATCTCGCCTACCTTGGCTTCATCCGCACAAAGACAGTGCAGCGTCAACTTCAGTGGTTGACGGCTTCGTCAGAAATTAGTTTTTCGATCGCCCGTGTTCGGTTCGGACACCCTTTATCAACAGGCACCATGACAGACACCCTTTCGTCAGCCGTAACGCTCAACAAGTTTGAAAAATTGAAAGCAGAGAAAGATGGGCTTGCGGTGAAGACTGAGTTGGATCATTTTGCTCAGATCGGCTGGGAAGCGATGGACGAAACCGATCGCGACTATCGTCTGAAGTGGCTGGGAGTTTTCTTCCGCCCAGTGACTCCTGGCAAATTTATGATGCGGATGCGGTTGCCCAACGGCATCATCACCAGCGCCCAAACGCGAATTTTGGCAGAGATTGTGCAGCGCTATGGCGAAGATGGCTATGCCGACATCACGACTCGGCAAAACATTCAACTGCGCGGTATTCGCCTCGAAGATTTGTCCGATATCTTTAACCGCTTTGAAAAAGCAGGCATGACCAGTGTTCAGACGGGGATGGATAACGTCCGTAACATTACTGGGTCGCCTGTTGCCGGACTGGATGGCGATGAATTGTTTGACACCCGCGAGTTGGCAATTCAAGTGCAGGACATGATCACTGGTCATGGTCAGGGCAATCTTGAATTTACCAATCTGCCTCGCAAGTTTAATATTGCGATCGCCGGATGTCGAGACAACTCCGTTCACGCTGAGATTAACGACATTGCCTTTATTCCGGCTTATCAAGACGACGTATTTGGCTTCAATGTTTTAGTCGGTGGCTTCTTCTCCGCAAAGCGATGCGAAGCAGCAGTGCCGATGGATGTGTGGGTGACACCCGACGATGTAGTGGGACTGTGTGCATCGATTCTCACGGTTTATCGCAATCATGGACTCCGCGCCAATCGTCAAAAATCTCGCTTGATGTGGCTGATCGACGAATGGGGCATCGAGAAATTCCGCTCTGAAGTTGAGCAACACATTGGGCACTCGCTGCAAAGGGCGGCGCTCAAAGACGAGATTCTCTGGGACAAACGCGATCACATCGGGGTCTATGCCCAAAAGCAACCCGGTTTGAACTACGTGGGGCTGCACGTCCCGGTAGGTCGGCTATTTGCTCAAGATATGTTTGATATGGCGCGACTCGCTGACGTGTATGGAAGTGGAGAAATTCGCCTCACGGTTGAGCAAAATTTCATTGTGCCCAACGTGCCCGACTCCCGACTCTCGGCATTGCTTGAAGACGCGATCGTTCAGCGATTCTCCCACAATCCCAACAATCTTTCTCGTGCGCTTGTGTCTTGCACTGGCTCTCAGTTCTGCAACTTTGCGTTGATTGAAACCAAAAATCGCGCCGTTGCTTTGATTAAAGAACTCGAAGCTGAACTGTCGTGCGATCGTCCCGTCCGCATTCACTGGACGGGGTGCCCCAACTCTTGCGGGCAGCCTCAAGTCGCTGACATTGGCTTGATGGGTACCAAAGTCCGCAAAAACGGGCGCACGTTAGAAGGCGTAGACCTCTATATGGGTGGCACAGTAGGCAAAGACGCTCATCTGGGCACTTGTGTACGGAAAGGCATTCCCTGTGAAGATCTCAAGCCGATTTTGCGCGACCTTTTGGTTGAGCAGTTTGGTGCCCATCTCAAAGCCGAGATGCCGATCGCCCAGCCTGCTCAGATTGAAGTCACCGTTGACGACGAGTTGCCTACCAGCCTTCAGTTTCTTCAGCAGTCACAGGTTTCTGCCCCTGCGATCGCTGCCCCTGCCACCGTCAAGTTTGCAAAATCTGGTCAAGAAATCACCTCAACTGAAGGTGGCTCAATTCTAGAGATTGCAGAACAGGCGGGGGTCGAACTTGACAGCAGTTGTCGATCGGGAAACTGTGGCACTTGTAAGCAAACGCTGCTTGCAGGTGAAGTTCGCTATGACGGCGAACCCGACGCACTAGATGATGACGATCGCGCTGCCAGAACGATTCTGACGTGCATCGCTCATCCGGTGGGTGATGTCTCGATCGATGCCTGATCAGCATCGCTACCCGGACAGTTAAACGAAGGGCAGTTAAACGCTAATGGTTGCCCGTTTCGTTCCTTCTCACACACGCTGCAAGTTCCCCCTTGCAGCAACCCCAAACCCAGCGGAATCATTGGAATAGGATTAATGAGCAATCTTTCAAGACGGAAATTCATCATCACCGCAGGCGCAACTGCTGCCGGAACGCTACTGGTTCATGGCTGTAGTAGCCCTAAATCTGCAACAGGTGGAAGTGCCTCTCCCAGCGCGGTTCCGGCTGTGAACTCTGGCACGGCTGACGCTCCAGAAGTGACCACTGCCAAACTCGGATTTATCGCCCTGACCGACTGTGCACCGTTGGTGATTGCCAAAGAAAAAGGCTATTTCGAGAAGTATGGGATGAAAGATGTCTCCGTCACCAAGCAGACCTCTTGGGCAGTGACTCGCGACAACTTAGAACTTGGCTCTGACCGAGGCGGCATTGATGGCGCACACATTCTCACCCCAATGCCTTACCTGATGTCGGCAGGCAAGATCACCAAGGGCAACACGCCAGTGCCGATGTATATTCTGGCGCGTCTCAACACAGACGGACAGGGCATCTCACTATCTAACGACTATGCAGACTTGAAAGTCGCGGCAGATAGCTCGTTGCTCAAAGCAAAAATCGATGCGGCAAAGGCGGCTGGCAAGAAATTTAAGGCGGCTGTCACCTTCCCTGGCGGCACTCACGATTTGTGGATGCGCTATTGGTTAGCAGCAGGTGGCATCGATCCCGAAAACGACGTAGACATCGTGGTGATTCCGCCGCCCCAAATGGTGGCCAACATGGAAACCAAAACGATGGATGCTTTTTGCGTGGGTGAACCCTGGAACGCTCGTCTGATCAACAAAAAACTGGGTTACACCGCAGTTACGACGGGCGAACTGTGGAAGGGGCACCCCGAAAAAGCCTTCTCAATGCGGGCAGATTGGGTCGATAAAAATCCCAAGGCTGCAAAG
>JAYVFW010000159.1:0-5305 GCA_043772715.1 Phormidesmis sp.
TTCACCTTTTTGATCTGTGACATAACCATCTAGAAATGTAACAAATAAATATGCAGAAATTAACGAAAACATAATCAGTAAGTGATCGTGCCACGCTAACCCTAAAAATAGAAAATACAATGGGGATGCCAGCACTAGCAAAATCACTAACCAAAAATATTGTTGAACTTGATCTCGATAAAGATAACGGACAATTCGATAATAGGTATAGCCGATCGCGCTACTACTGATTAAATTTGGTAACCGCAGTGTGAAATTAGAGCGTCCAAAAACCGCAGTAAACGCACCTTGAACCCAAGCATTCAACGGTGGATGGTCATAATAAGACCAATCTAGATGCTGACCCCAAAGCCAATAGTAAGCTTCATCAGGGTTTGGAAACGCCGTCAGCCAAAACACCAAACGCAGCACCCCGAAACCGATCAGCACAAACAGCCAGGATTTAGACATTTGGAGAATTTATCAATTCAGTGACGATCGTTAAATTTAGTACACCATGATGCACTTTAATCGCATAAAAAGGCTTATATTCTTTCATCATCCTTCACTTGGTTGCGTATGGTGATTAGCGCTCGTTGGCGTAGAACATTAGAAGCGATTTCGATTCCGATCGCGGCTCTAATCTTCTCACTCTTTCTGTTTGGCTTGTTTTGTGCGGCGGCGGGGGCAAATCCCTTTGCAGTTTATGGGGCAATTTATAAAGCGGCATTTGGCAGTTGGTTTGCCTTTCAAAACACGCTGATTCGAGCCGCCCCGCTGATGCTGACCTCGTTATGTACTGCGCTTCCTGCCCGACTGGGGCTAGTGATTATTGGCAACGAAGGGGCATTAGTTATGGGCGGGATTGCCGCGATCGCCGCAGGCTTGTCCGTCGCGGGTTCTGCCCCGGCGATCGTTGTTCAAATCGTCATGGCGATCGCGGGCATTATCGCCGGAGGGGTGTGGATCGGCATAGTCGGAGCGTTGCGCCACTATCGAGCCGTCAACGAGACGATTAGCAGCCTGTTGATGAATTACATCGCGATCGCCATCCTCAACCATCTGGTGGGCGGTCCGATGCGTGATCCGACTTCGCTCAACAAACCCTCTACCTTCCCGATTCCCGATGCCGATAAGCTAGGCACGATTCCCTTTACGCGAGTTCATTATGGGTTGCTCTACGGTATTGTCGTCTGCATCATTGCTTACTACCTGATCCAGCGCACTACCTTTGGGTTTGCAGCACGCACGGCTGGCGGAAACGTCAAAGCCGCCCGAATTGCCGGATTACCCGTCGGCAAACTGACCATCGCAATCTGCTTTCTAGCCGGATCTAGTGCAGGGTTAGCCGGAATGGTCGAAGTCGCGGCAGTACATGGTCGAGCCAACGAATCACTCAACGCCAACTATGGATATGCAGGAATTTTGGTGGCATTTATTGCACGACATAACCCGATCGCTGCCAGCGTCGTCGCCATTCTACTCGGCGGCATTCTCGCTAGCGGCAGCATCTTGCAGCGACAGTTAGGCTTACCCGATGCCACAGTTTATGTCTTTCAGGGCTTAGTGTTTCTCGTCGTTCTCTACAGCGAATCTCTCTACGGGCGATTCGCCATCTTTAAAGAACCCGAAGCATCAAGTCCGCCTCCCGCTTCAGCAACTCTGGCAGTCTAAATTTAACGTGAATTCGATGAAGCTTTTCGCTGCGTTGTCAGCGACTTCTGCCCCCTAAATCCCCCAAGTCTGGGGGACTTTAAGCCCAGAATTTAGGTTCAAAGTCTCCCAATTTTGGGGGACCTAGGGGGCAGAAGTCGCTGACAACGCAGCGAAAAAACTCATCGAACTGGCGTTAAATTACTTGCGATCGTGCCCTAATTTAAAGGAGATATTCAAATGGCAACAGAAGCACTAGGCTGGTGGGGCGTTCCTTTAGGAATCATGGCGGGTATGTTACGCGGCAGTGCCCCCTTCTTATTTGTGAGTTTGGGCGAGTGCCTGACCGAAAAAAGCGGCAAAGTCAACCTGGGGTTAGAAGGAACGCTTTTAACTGGGGCGATGAGTGCCTACGCTATTTCTTATCTAACTGAAAAGAGCGTCGGAGCGGCAATTTCTCCCTGGCTGGGCGTTTTGGTGGCAGGTCTAGCCGGAGTGGTTTTAGGCTTTATTCACGCGTGGCTGTCTCAGCAGCCCAAGGTGAATGATGTTGCCATTGGCATTGCCATGATTATTTTCGGTAGTGGCATCGCCTTCTTTTTGGGAAAACCGTTTATTCAACCACCTGCACCTCAACTGCCCACGTTTGATCTAGGTGCCTGGAGCAATGTTCCTCAAATTCAATCGGCTCTAAAAGTTAGCCCTCTGCTGATCATCGGAGTTTTGCTTGCGCCGTTGATGGCTTGGTTTTTTAAGTCTACGCGCTGGGGTTTGTTTATTCGGGCGGTTGGCGATAGTCCCGATGCCGCGTTGGCGATGGGGATCTCGATCGATAAAGTGAGAATGCTGTGCATCATCGCTGGCAGCTTTTTAGCCGGAATTGGCGGGGCATATTTGTCGCTTTACTATCCTGGTAGCTGGTCAGAGCGCATTTCTAGCGGTCAGGGCTTGATGGCGGTTGCTTTGGTGATTTTTGCGCGTTGGAATCCGATTCAGTGCCTTTGGGCATCGCTCTTATTTGGCGGCGCACAAGCGATCGGTCCGGCTCTGCAAGCAGTCGGCATTGAGGGTGGCTATTATCTCTTCAATGCGTCTCCTTACATTCTGACGCTGTTGATTATGATCATGACTTGTTCTCCCAAGAAGACGCTCACTGGCGCACCTGGCGCTTTAGGTACGCTAACTTAACGTCAGTTCGACAGCAGTGGTTCGCTCCAATTGTGAATTCGGGAACGCCCCCTAAATCCCCCAAGCTTGGGGGACTTCAAGCCAAAATTCTCGGTTCAAAGTCCCCCAGAATGGGGGATTTAGGGGGCAGAAGCCGCCGATAACGGAGCGAAAAAACTCGTCGAACTGGCGCTAACTTAAATAATTCTAAATTTCAATAAAAGCCATGAATCCAGCCGTCGAAATTAGCCAGACTAAAGAACTCGACCTGCCTCCCGAACTCGAAGTCGTAAATATGACCAAGCAATTTGGTCAACTGATCGCCTTAGATCAGGTTTCATTGACCTTAAAACCTGGCACGTTTCATGCCCTGTTAGGCGAAAACGGAGCCGGAAAAAGCACGCTCGTAAAGTGCGTTATGGGCTTTTATCAGCCCACTTCTGGAGAGGTGCGCTTTAACCAGCAGGTGCAGACGATCGCTAGCCCCCGCGATGCTCAAAGACACGGAATTGGCATGGTCTATCAGCATTTCACCTCAGTTCCGGCGATGACGGTGGCAGAAAATTTGGTACTCTGCCGCTATGAAAGTGCTGCCCTGATTGACTGGAAAGCTGAACATGAGGGGCTGAACGCCTTTATGGAGACGGCTCCGTTTAAGCTGCCGTTAAGTGCGATCGTGGCTCAACTCGCGGCTGGAGAAAAGCAAAAACTAGAGATTCTCAAACAGCTTTATCTCAAGAGCAAAATTCTAATTCTAGATGAGCCAACTTCGGTATTAACACCCAGTGAAGCCGATGAGGTGTTGGGCTTGATTCGCCAAGAAGTCGTCGCAGGACATTTGAGCGTGCTGCTGATCAGCCATAAATTTCGCGAGGTAACGGCGTTTGTAGACGAGATCACCGTCTTGCGAAAGGGCAAATTTGCGGGGAGCGGCAGCGTTAAAGATCTGACGATCGCCGACATGGCAGAGATGATGATGGGCGAAAAGCGCAATCCCCAGAAAGTTGAAAAGACGGTGCATCCTGACCCGGTTCCGGTGCTGCAAATTCAGGAGATTCACGCCAATAAAGACAATGGGCTAGAAGCCGTTTCGGGCGTAAATCTGACGGTGAATAGTGGCGAAATTGTGGGGATTGCAGGCATTTCTGGCAACGGGCAGCGCGAATTAGTCGAAGTCTTGGCAGGTCAACGCATCGCCACCGCCGGACAGGTTTTGGTCAATGGCGAAGTCTACCGGGTCAGCCGCCGCGAAATGTTTAAGCATCGCGTCTTTGTGCTGCCCGAAGAGCCGCTTAAAAATGCCTGTGTGCCTCAGATGAGCGTGGCGGAGAATTTGGCGCTAAGGACGTTCGATCGACCGCCTCAAGCCAAAGGCTTGAGGCTGCTTTTTAAGCCGATTCGAGAGGCTGCTCAACGCTTGATCAAAACCTTCAACATCAAAACACCTTCCCCCGAAACTCCCGTCAGCAACTTGTCGGGCGGAAATGTTCAGCGCACCGTGCTTGCCCGAGAGCTTTCCTCGGATCATATCAAACTGCTGATTGCCGCAAATCCCTGTTTTGGTCTGGACTTTGCCGCTGTCGATTACATTCACAGCGAAATTTTAGAGACTCGAAATCGAGGCGTTGCGGTGCTGCTCGTCAGCGAAGACTTAGACGAATTGCTGAAACTGTCCGATCGCATCCTTGTGATCAGTGAAGGCAAATTTGCTTACGAGAGTCCGATCTCAACCGCTGATTTTGCCGCGATCGGTCGCAGCATGGCAGGACATTAGACTTATGACTTTTATCTCTGCACAGCCCTATGACTACGAGTTGCCTGAAGACAGCAACATTGCGCTGCTCGTGATTGATATGCAGCGCGACTTTATGGAACTGGGCGGATTTGGTGACATTTTGGGGAACAATGTTAGCCTTTTGCAAGCCATTGTTCCCACTCTAAAAATGCTCTTAGCAGGCTGTCGATCGCGAAACCTCCCCATCTTCCACACGACTGAGGGACATCAACCCGATTTGTCAGACTGTCCCGACTCTAAGCGCAAACGGGGTAAAGGAAAATTGACGATCGGAGATGCCGGATCGCTGGGACGAATTCTCATTTTGGGCGAGCCAGGTAACGGCATCATCCCCGAATTGGCTCCGCTTCCAGGCGAAATCGTGATCCCAAAACCTGGCAAAGGTGCGTTCTACAACACCAACCTTGAACCGTTGTTAAAAGAGCGCAATGTTACCCATCTGCTGATCACAGGCGTAACAACTGAAGTCTGTGTCCAAACAACTATGCGAGAAGCCAACGATCGGGGCTATGAGTGTCTCTTAGTCGAAGATGCCACCGAGAGTTACTTTCCAGAATTTAAGCGATCGACTTTAGAAATGGTTCGCGCTCAAGGCGGCATCGTCGGCTGGACTGCCACTACCAAGCAAGTCCTGCAAGGATTGCAAACTTGGAAATCGGCTTCAGCAATTTGACTAAAACACAGTATTCATACCAATTCTGGAAGCAATTG
>JAYVFW010000160.1:0-16703 GCA_043772715.1 Phormidesmis sp.
CAAAACGACTGCCTTGGATCTTTCTACGCTCTGGCTCTTTGTCGCTCCTCCGGTTGTGGGTGGAATCATCGGTTATTTCACCAACGATGTTGCGATCAAAATGCTGTTTCGCCCCTATCGGGCACTCTACCTCGGCAAACAGCGCCTTCCATTTACGCCCGGTCTGATTCCTCGCAATCAAGAACGCCTCGCCAAACGGATTTCTGACACGATTATGGGGTCTTTGCTGACTCCCGATGAGTTGCAAAAATTGGCGCGACGGCTGCTGCAAACTGAGCGGGTGCAGAGTGCTTTGCTGTGGTTGCTAAAACTGGCACTTGAGCAACTTGAATCAGACAAAGAGCAGAAAACCGCCAAAATCTTGGCAAACATCCTGCGCGATCTATTTGGACAGTCATTGCCACGACTTCTCAAAGTGCTGGCACGGCGCGAAGAATTTTTAGAAGAGCAGCTTAATCAGATTTTCGATCAAGTGATTCTAGAGTTTCAACTCAATGATGATCAGTCAGGGAAACTAGCGGATTGGGTAACTCAGGTAGTAGCACCGCCCGATCGCATTCGGCAAGTGCTGATTGATTTTTTGACCGATCGCAATATCCAAGTCATTGACGAGGGCTTCCGCGAAAAAACCAGTGGCACTTATTGGGTCGTCGCTAATCTTTTTGGCGTTCGTAACTCGCTGGCTCGTTTACGCGCCTTTTGTTTAGATGAGAAAGAAGCTTGCAACACCGTTCTCGCAGAGTTAGTTCTCTCGCTGGGCGTTAAATCGCGCTTAAAAGAATGGCTGCGAGACCTGTCGCTGCAAAACCTCCCTGTTTCGACCGTTCGCCAACTCCGCAAAACCATGCGCGAAAGCGTCCGTCACTATCTGCAAGACCGCGGGGCTGAAGTGCTGCAAGGCTTAAGTGAGTCGGTTGATTGGGAAAACGTGGCGGCGGTGATTCTGACTCGGCTGCAAACGTCAGAAGCGGTAACTGGCTCATTAGAATTAATCAGTCAAGAGTTAGCGTTGATTTTAGAGCGCTATCTGGAGCGCGATCTTGAAAATATTGTGGCTCAAGCGATTCCGATTTTAAATATTGATCAGGTGATTACTGATCGAGTCAAAGCCACGTCGCCCGCAGACTTAGAAAATGCGATTAATGGCATTGTGAAAAGTGAACTGCAAGCGATCGTCAATCTAGGTGGCATTCTAGGTTTTGTGATTGGTCTGCTTCAGTCTGCGGTGTTGCTGATTCGCTAGCTTAATTAACGTCAGTTCGACGAGTTTTTTCGCTTCGTTGTTAGCGACTTCTGCCCCCTAAGTCCCCCAATTCTGGGGGACTTCAAGCCCAAAATTGAGGTTCAAAGTCCCCCAATTTTGGGGGATTTAGGGGGCAACCCGGACTTGCAACCGTAGCGAAAAGCTTCATCGAATTCACGTTAATTACTCCCCTGGGTCGCCCTCATCTTCATCACTTTTCATGAAACGATCGATGTCATGCTTAAGCGACTGCTGCCGAGTCCGTCGCGATTCCTGCCGATACTTTTTCGTGTCGAGCCTGGGTTCATATTGCGCCTCACCCTTCTTGCTTTTTAGCTTCATCACCGCATCGGGGTCAGACTGCTGATTGCGATGAGCTTGAAAGACGATCGCTTCTTCCAAAAAAAGCAAGTAGTGTTCATAGCGCTCCCACTCTCCCCGCACTACACACCCCGGCTCGTCGCGGTGCGTGCAATCATTAAACTGGCATCTCGCCACTGCCAATCTCTGCCGAATTTCTGGGAAATAGCTCGCTAGATCTTCTGGAGAGCGGTCTAAGTCAGGCTGGTTAAATCCAGGAGTATCGGCTAGAAGACCGCCCAGTGGCAACTCAAATAACTCTGTGTGGCGCGTCGTGTGGCGACCCTTTGCCAACTTGCCCGACACTGTTCCTGTTCGCAAATTTGCAGCGGGAATCAGTTGATTAATCAAACTCGACTTGCCAACCCCCGAAGGACCTGCAACCACTGTAATTTTCTGACTGAGGCGATCGTTAATTTCTGATAGCCCAAGGCTCTGACGCACACTCATAAACAGCGGGCTGTATCCCCAAGCTGCTAATCGCTGTGACCAATGTTGTTTTTCCTCTGAGGTTGCGAGGTCACTCTTACTTAAACAAAGGCAGACCTCTGAGCCGGTCGATTCAGCCTTGATCAGAAATCGGCTGAGTTGATAAGGCTCGATCGTCGGTTCTGCCAGCGCAAACACTAAGAGAATCTGATCGGCATTGGCGATCGGCGGACGATCCAACTCAGAACGACGCGGAAAAATCTCTGCGATCGCGCCGCTGCCTTGAATCCAATCCGGCTCTTCGACCCGCACCCGATCACCGACCATCACCCGTTGACCAATCTTTTTCAACAGCGATCGCCGAGTACACAACAGCATCGGTTTTAGATGCTCCCCTTCGACTCGCACCCAATAATAATTTGCTTGAACCGCCAAAACTTTACCTAAAAGAGGCTCTAGGCTAGGTGATGAGTTCATTTCATCAGACACATGGGTTAAGTCCTTTGACTCAAAACTCATAACCAAGAGCCTTTTGAAACTAACAACGGACTTTCACGGCGAAGAAGCCCGATCGGTCTTCGATCGCTTCAACCTGATATCCTTCCATTGTCAAACTGTCAGGAACTTGCTCGATCGGCTCACCTGGATCAAGCCAAACTTCTAGCAAAGAACCGGGCTGCATTTGCTCTAAACGCAATTTGGTCCGAACAAAATTAATCGGGCAAGGGGTTCCGCGCAGATCCATCTGCACATTAGAAGAATCAGAAGTGCTCATCCGCCAAACACCTTACCGAAAAAACCTTCAATTCCGCCCTTTCCCACGCGATCGCCTCGGATTTTCGCCAATTTTTCCAGCAGTTCTCGCTCCTCGACACTGATGCGGACGGGAATATCTACTGAAATCGTGATCAGGTGATCCCCACGGCTCACAGGGTTTCCCAATTTAGGCACCCCTCGGCTTTCTAGCGTTAGAACCGTGTTAGGCTGCGTTCCGGGAGGAATGGTCAACTCTTCGGTGCCGTCTACTGTGTTGATTTCTATGCGACTGCCTAGAATTGCTTGCAGGTAGCTCACCTTGATCTCAGACAAGACATTGATGCCCTCTCGCTGAAACTCAGCATCTTCGTTGATGAACAAATAAACATAAAGATCTCCAGGAGGACCATTTCGCTGTCCCGCGTCTCCCGCCTCCGAAACCCGCAGGCGAGTCCCATTATCTACCCCGGCAGGAATCGTGATTTTGAGCTTCTTAGTTTCTTGGCGCTGTCCATCGCCACTGCAAACTTCACATTTTTCCTCAACGACCTGCCCCGTTCCGTTGCAAGTTGGGCAGACTGAGACTTGAGTAAAGCTACCAAAAGGGGTGCGCGTCGCCCGACGAACCTGACCCGCTCCAGAACAGGTCGAACAGGTGCGGGGACGAGTTCCAGGTTTTGCGCCTGAACCACTACAGTTCGTACAAGTTTCTAGATGGCTAATGCGAATTTCTTTTTCGCCACCAAAAACGGCTTCCCGGAAATCGAGCTTGAGGTCTAGCCGCAGGTCATCGCCTCTAACCGGACCACCGCGCCGCCGGGCAGTTTGCTGCTGACCACCGGGAGCGCCTCCCGAAAAGCCGTTGAAAAAGCTTTCAAAGATATCTGCAAAGCCTCCCATGTCGCCGACATCAAACCCGCCCGCACCCGCCGCAGACCCAACCCCTGCCTCGCCAAAGCGATCGTAGCGCTCCCGAGTTTCGGGTTCTGAAAGCACCTCATAAGCCAGGTTAATTTCTTTAAACCGCTCCTCGCCTCCCGTCTCTTTATTGACATCGGGGTGATATTTGCGAGCTAAACGGCGGTAGGCTTGCTTAATTTCTTCCTTGTCTGCTCCACGAGCGACACCCAGAATTTCATAATAGTCACGAGCCATAGAACGCTGTGTCAGGGGTAGAGGGGTCTAGGTTCTCAAACTTCTCATAAGTCGCGATTTTGGTTGAGGCAAAATCAACGCTTCAGACCTAAATTTAGCATTTATGCAAGAAATCTAGCGGACGGATGAGGATAAGGTCACAAACTTTGGCAAATTGAAGAATCTACTCAAATACTTAAGTCTGCTTGATCAATCGACTGCTTCATAGTCAGCCGTGATCGTAACATCATTCTCAAGATCTGCTGGCATGGTTTCGTCGTTGTCAAAATCAAAATCACTGTTTGATGCAGCCGATTTTTGGGGGGCACCATTACTCGATGACTTGCCAAAGTCTTCGTTTTCCTGGTTGAGACTTCCATAGACGGCCGCGCCGATCGCAAACAATATTTGTTGCAGCGCATCTACTTTTTGAGTCAGATCTTCAATGCTGATTTTAGGATCGGCGATCGCAGTTTTAAGTTCAGCAACTTTTTCATTTGCCTGAGACTTGAGGCTGTCGCTGATAAACTCGCCATTGTCTCGCATTGTAGACTCGTAGCTAGAAAACAAGTTGTCTGCTTTGTTTCGCAGCTCAACGCGATATTTGCGACGAGTGTCTTCTTCGGCAAAAACTTCTGCCTCTTGCTTCATGCGCTCAATTTCACTGCCGCTTAAGCCGCCAGTGTTAGAGATTTCGATGCTCTGTTCACGATTGGTGCCCTTGTCACGAGCTGAAATCTTGAGGATACCGTTGGCATCAATATCAAACGCAACCTCAATTTGAGGAACGCCTCGCGGCGCTGGTGGAATGCCTGTCAGTTGAAACTTGCCTAAGCTCTTGTTATCTTTCGCCATCGCCCGTTCACCCTGAAGGGCGTGGATTTCGACGGAGGTTTGCCCGTCGGTTGCCGTTGAGAAGACTTGAGTTTTGCTGGTAGGAATGGTGGTGTTGCGCTCAATCACTCTGGTGAAGACTTCTCCCAGGGTTTCGATTCCCAAGGAGAGGGGAGTGACATCGAGCAACAGCAGGTCTTTGACTTCCCCACCTAGCACGCCCGCCTGGATGGCTGCGCCCAGTGCAACCGCTTCATCGGGGTTAATAGAGCGATCGGGCGCTTTGCCATTAAAAAATTTACGCAGAGCATCTTGAACCGCTGGGACGCGAGTAGAGCCGCCGACTAGAATAATTCGATCGATCTCCTCGATCGTTAGCTCGGCATCTTTGAGCGCTTGTTTCATAGGCTCGATCGTATTTTGGATCAAGGTGCTGGTCAGTTCTTCAAATTTAGCGCGGGTCAACTCGGTTTCGAGATGCTTGGGACCCGTCTCATCAGCCGTGATAAATGGCAAGTTTATAGAAGTACTCAACGTTCCAGAAAGCTCGATTTTGGCTTTTTCTGCTGCTTCTCGCAGACGTTGCAGGGCCATCTTGTCCACCGACAGATCGATGGTTTCCTGCTGCCGAAACGCCTCAATCATCCACTGCACAATGCAGTCATCAAAGTCATCACCGCCCAAGTGATTATTGCCAGAGGTTGCTTTGACCTCAAAAACACCGTCTCCTAACTGAAGGATTGACACGTCAAAGGTGCCGCCCCCCAAGTCAAACACCAGCACGCATTGTTCCTGATCTTGCTTATCCAAGCCATAGGCGAGTGCGGCAGCCGTGGGTTCATTGATAATTCGCAGCACTTCTAGCCCCGCGATCGTGCCTGCATCTTTCGTTGCTTGACGTTGAGCATCACTAAAATAGGCGGGAACCGTAATCACGGCTTGAGTGACCGTTTCTCCTAAGTAATTTTCAGCATCCTGCTTAAGCTTTTGCAGAATCATGGCTGAAATTTCTTGAGGCGTGTAGTTCCGTCCTCGGATTTGCACGTCTACGGTGTCATCTTTGCCCTTGACGCAGTTATAGGGAACGCGAGAACGCTCTGTCTGGGTATCGTCCCAACGGCGACCAATAAAGCGTTTAATGCTGAAAATTGTGTTTTCAGCATTTGTAACAGCCTGACGTTTGGCTAATTGACCGACCAAACGGTCGCCAGCCTTGCCAAAGCCAACCATGCTAGGGGTGGTTCTTCCACCCTCAGAGTTAGAAATGACAACGGGCTGACCGCCTTCTAAGACAGCAACGCAACTGTTGGTCGTGCCTAAGTCGATACCAATGACTTTTCCCATAGCTAGCGTCGGTGAAGATTATGCGAGATGAATGCAGAACTGAGAGATTGATGCAACTGATACCCTGAGTTTTTCGTAGTAATTTACAGGCTCAGTCGCTTAATCCGAATGATTCCCTGTCTTCAAATATTTGTAACGTCCTAGCTGCAAATCAAGCCAACATTAAGCCTCAGATTACTTAGCTTCGAGCGTAGCACGGGCTTTTGCCTGACAGCAATAAAACTACAAACTCTTGATGCCAGGTTTACTCAGTCGCCCCTGCGGTTGCCGAGCCTTCTCCGTCTTCTGGGGGTGCTGCAACTTTAACCATGGCGTGTCGTAAGACTCGATCACCCAGCATATATCCTCGCACCAGTTCTTCAATAACCGTGCCTTCTGGATGTTCGCTGGTGGGTTCTCTCATGACCGCTTCATGAAGATTGGGGTCAAACTCTTTCCCGTCCGATCGCATCGGAGCCACCCCAACCCGTTTGAGACAATCGACTAGCTGCTTATAAACACTTTGATAGCTTTTGTGAATGTTCATTTCCCCGTCAGTTTGGGGTTTGATGTGCGATCGGGCGCGCTCAAAGTTATCGACCACAGGCAGCAACTCATTGAGGGTAGAGCATTTAATCTGCTGCTCTAAGTCTTCTTTCTCTTTCTGAGTTCGTCTACGGAAGTTTTCAAAATCCGCCACAATTCGTAAATATTGATTGTTGCGGTCTTCTAGCTGCGCTTTTAAAGCCTCTAACTCTCGCTCTTTGGTCGCAAAGGTTGAGCGAAGATCCATAAACGCTGCTTCATAGTTGGTGTCATCCTCCACTGCGTTCTCAGGTAGGGCATTCTCGGCTCCTAGCTGCCCATCGGAGGCTTGAACCTTTTCAGGCACTTCACTTTCACCGGGCTGCGGAGCGTTTACGTTAGACACCGCTTCTGAAGTCGTTGCTGCTTGAGTCTCTTCTAGCTGATTTTCTTCGTCAATCATCGTGCGCTTATCCCCTCATTAAAGATCGCTTACCTTGGCTAAGGCTTCTCTTCATCCTACCTAACTGTTTACAGGATGCTAGGTTTCTGCGACCTGCCAAACGTAAAGCATCATATCCTGACAAAGACATTCTGACTGAATTTCATCTGATAGGAATGGGTTGTTGAGTGAACGCTGGAGCTGAAAAATATAAACACCAAAAAAGCTCTTCTAAAAATAGTAGTCAAAAACTCTGCCGAGAGCTATCTACAACCGCTATTATCTGTACCATCTTCTATATTGCGATCGTCCCTTATCAAATCTGCCACTACCATGATCTTACTCGGCAGATGCCCGTTGAGGCTGGTAGGTCTGACTGAGCGTTTGTGTCCACTTCATTCGCCCCAGTCAGTTCGGTGGAATATTTGACGAGTCTTTACTAAAGTTTTTTGGGAATGTTTTACAAGGAGATCTTCGTTCAGCCATTATGACTAACTCCTCTTCTCAGCGCCGTGCCCTGATTGTCCAAAATAATTCTTCCCCGTTTGGAAACAAGCTGATTCAGTCTGGTTTTGTCAACAGTGAGCAGTTAACCCAAGCCCTTGCTGAGAGCCGCAAATCGGGTGAATCTCTGGCGACCGCTTTAGAGAAAATCAAGGGGCTACCGCTTCCCCCAGATCTACTCCGCCAATATAAAAAGCAACAACTATTTGAACTGAAGATTCTCTATGGTGTAGAGTCGCTCGACCCAGAAGTTAGTCAAATCTCGGCTAATCAGATGAGTCAACTGATTGACACCTTGATTCCGATCGAGATTTGCAGTCGCTATAAATTATTGCCCCTTGCCCAGAGTGACGCTCAACCGCCTTTCGTGTTGGTCGCCATGGTTGATCCCGATAACTTAGCTGCTCAGGATGACTTAAACCGAATTCTGCGCTCAAAAGGGTTAAGCTTACAGCGATTAGTGATTACGTTAGAAGACTACCAGCGCTTAATGTCACAGCACCGTGACACTGCGTTAGAAGTCCAGAAGCAAATAGAGCAACAGTCAAAAGTCGATGTCAAGTCTGACTTAGAAGGCTTAGAATCGCTCGGTGAAGATTTGGACGAGGACGCTTCTGAAGTAGATTTAGATGCCTCTGATGCCGAAGCCGCGCCAATCATTGCTTTAGTCAACAAAATCTTGATCAAAGCGCTGCAAATGGGCGTGTCAGATATTCACATTGAGCCACAGGAAGAGGTTTTGCGAGTCCGCTTTCGCAAAGATGGCGTGTTACAAGAAGCGTTTGAACCCTTCCCCAAAAAGATTATTCCGGCTGTCACCGCTCGCTTTAAGATCATTGCGCTGCTCGATATTGCAGAGCGACGAGTGCCTCAAGATGGACGCATTCGCCGCGTTTATGACGGTCGGAAAGTAGACTTTCGAGTCAGCACCCTTCCGAGTCGTTACGGTGAGAAGGTGGTTTTGCGGATTCTGGATAACGCAGTGACGCAGTTGGGGTTAGACAAGCTGATCACCGATCCAGTTTCGCTAGAAACCGTTCAAGAAATGGTCAGTCGTCCTTTTGGGTTGCTTTTAGTCACAGGTCCAACCGGGTCTGGTAAAACGACCACCCTTTATTCTGCCTTGGCTGAACGCAATGATCCTGGCGTAAATATCAGTACTGTGGAAGACCCGATCGAGTATTCGCTTCCTGGTCTGACTCAAGTTCAGGTGCTGCGTGAAAAAGGAATGGACTTTGCGGCAGTCCTCCGAGCCTTTTTGCGGCAAGACCCCGATGTGATTTTGGTCGGTGAAACTCGTGACCGCGAAACGGCAAAGACGGCGATCGAAGCGGCCCTAACCGGGCACCTGGTTTTAACCACGTTGCACACCAATGACGCGGCTGGCGCGATCGCCCGACTCGATGAGATGGGCGTTGAACCCTTCATGATCTCAGGTGCCCTCTTGGGGGTTGTGGCTCAACGTCTTGTGCGCCGCGTGTGTGAGGAGTGTAGGCAGCCCTATACACCATCGATCGAAGAACTGGCGCGATTTGGCTTATCGAGTTCTGGTGATGCTCAATTAACGCTGTTTAGAGCCAACACGCTGCAAACTCACGAGATTCAACAAGCACGAGCCAATGGAACTTTGTGTCAGAAGTGTAATGGCGGCGGCTATAAAGGGCGATTGGGAGTCTACGAAGTCATGAAGGTGACCGAACGAATTCAAGCCTTGATTACTGAAGGGGCACCAACCGAGCGAATCAAAGAAACGGCGGTCGAAGAAGGCATGCAAACCTTACTTTCCTATAGCCTAAATTTAGTGCGTACGGGGCTGACTACCTTTGAGGAAATCGAGCGGGTCACCTTTACTGACACTGGCTTAGAAGCAGAGCTGCGGGCTAAACGCAAGAGTTCGCTGACTTGCCGAGGCTGCGGTGCAGAGATGCAGCAAGAATGGCTAGACTGCCCCTACTGCACGACCTCACGATTTCAAGAATAGTGACGATCGCATAACAATCTACAAATCCCGTGATAGCGCGGACGCGATCGCTGGGTAGACTAAGTTCCAAAAACTGATTTAGAAATCCATCCCCACATACCCAAGGAGCAAACCGCATGGAGTTGATGATTGAAGACCTGATGGAGCAACTGATCGAGATGGGTGGCTCTGACCTACACTTGACCGCAGGGTTGCCTCCCTACTTTCGCATTAGTGGACACCTTCAGCCGATCGGCGACCAGATTCTGAACGCGGAAGAATGTCAGCGCCTCATTTTCAGTATGTTGAACAACACCCAGCGTAAGAATCTAGAGCAAAATTGGGAGTTAGATTGCTCCTACGGAGTTCGGGGTTTGGCACGTTTCCGGGTCAACGTCTACAAAGACCGGGGCACCTATGCGGCGTGCCTGCGAGCGCTCAGTTCTAAAATTCCTAACTTTGAAAAACTTGGGCTTCCTGATGTCGTGCGGGAAATGGCAGAAAAACCCAGAGGCTTGATTTTGGTGACGGGTCCGACGGGTTCTGGCAAGACGACGACTCTCGCCGCGATGATCGATTTGATCAATCGCACCCGAGCTGAACACATTTTAACCATTGAAGACCCGATCGAATTCGTTTACGAACCCGTTAAGAGTCTGGTTCACCAGCGGCAATTGGGTGAAGATACCAAGAGCTTTGCAAACGCGCTAAAAGCAGCCTTACGAGAAGATCCCGATATCATTCTGGTCGGTGAGATGCGAGATCTAGACACCATTTCGCTGGCTATCACTGCGGCTGAAACAGGTCACTTGGTTTTTGGGACGCTTCACACCAGCTCGGCTTCTCAGACGGTCGATCGGATGATTGACGTGTTCCCGGCTGAACGGCAAACCCAAGTCAGAGTGCAGCTTTCTAACTCCCTGGTCGCGGTTTTCAGCCAAACCTTAGTGCCTAAGAGAAACCCCAAACCCGGTGAGTATGGGCGGGTAATGGCACAAGAACTGATGGTGATTACGCCTGCGATCTCAAACCTGATTCGAGAAGGTAAAACTGCCCAAATTTATTCTGCAATTCAGACGGGCGGAAAATTGGGGATGCAAACCTTAGAAAAGGTGCTGGCAGACTTATACAAAGCTGGACAGATCACGTTTGAAGCCGCAATGTCTAAAACCTCGCGCCCAGACGAGCTGCAAAGACTGATTGGTGGGATGCCGGCAGGTGCCATCGCAGGCGGCAAACGTTAAGTAAATCCGATCGGGTTTATCTAAACGTTCTTCAACCCTGAGAGCCAATAAGCCGTTTATTTTTCTGTTTCTGGAATGCTAGGAGCATAATACTGAGAGAGCTTGCTCCTGGTTTCTCCAAACTATGGCTCACCGTTTTCAAATTAGTGATTTATTCTTCATTTAATAGATTTTGAGCTATGCCTACCTACGTTGCCCGCGTCCGAGATTCTAAAGGAAATGCCAAAAAAGAAAAAGTGACGGCTGATTCTCTGAGCGAGGCGCGATCGACGCTTCGAGATCAAGGGCTTTTTGTTCAAGAACTCAAACAAAGCGAAAGCTTTGACCCCAACAACATCTTTGACCTTAAAAAGTTTCAGGCTGCAACGGCTCAGGTGTCGATTAAGGACAAGGCAGTTTTTTCGCGTCAGTTTGCAGCTTTGGTCAACGCGGGTGTGGCAATGGTGCGCGGTCTGGGAGTTCTTGCCGATCAGTGTACCAACCCGAAACTCAAGAAAGCTTTGATGGAAATTAGTGCCGATGTGCAGCAGGGCACGAACCTTTCTGATGCCATGCGTAAACATCCTCAATGCTTTGATGGGCTTTACACCAGCATGGTTCAAGCTGGAGAGGTCGGCGGCGTACTAGATGAAGTGTTGGATCGCCTAGCTAAATTACTAGAAGATGTTTCACGATTGCAGAACCAAATTAAGTCAGCGATGACTTATCCCGTTGTGGTGGGGTTTCTTGCAACCGTCATTTTTCTGGCGATGACCATCTTTTTGATCCCGATCTTTGCCGGAATCTTTCAGCAGATCGGAACCGATTTGCCTGCTTTTACTCAGGCGATGTTAAACATTAGCCTTTTTCTTCGCAGTCCTAATGTGATCATTTTGATCATTTTGATTCCCCTAGTCGTTTTTGCTTATCGGCAATATTACAAAACACGGGTAGGTCGGGAAACGATGGATCGATTCTTTTTAAAAATGCCGCTGTTTGGAGATTTGATTCAAAAAACGGCGACGGCTCGATTCTGCCGAACTTTTGGCGCACTGACTCGCTCTGGTGTCCCGATTTTGACTTGTTTAGAGATTGTGCGAGACACCGCCGGAAATCAGGTGATTTCTAACGCGATCGACGAAGCCAGAAAAGAAATTCAGACGGGCGGCATGATCAGCATTGCGTTGCAGAAAGAAGAGGTATTTCCGCCAATGGCCATTCAGATGATGAGCATCGGGGAAGAAACGGGAGAACTCGACAAAATGCTGATGAAAGTAGCTGACTTTTATGAAGATGAAGTCGAACAAGCCGTTAAAGCTCTGACCAGCATTATGGAGCCGATTATGATCCTGTTCTTAGGCGGCATGGTCGGAAGCATCTTGCTGGCAATGTATTTGCCCATGTTCAAAGTGTTTGAGAAACTTGGCTAACCACACTCGGAGCCTTTAAACACGGTGAGGTCAGAAGTTAGACGAGATTGAATTCTAGCTTCTGACCTTTTTTATGAGGGATCTCTTTTATGGCAATTCAAAAATCTCACTACGAAGAACTGCTAGCAGCCTATAGTCAACCTGCTGAAGCGATCGCGCTGCTCAAACGCTACCGGGCTTATCTAGAAATGCTGCCCAGTATGCGAAGACCTGAAGAAAGCGTGATTACGATTCCCCTGCCGATCGTCAAGCTTCGTCGTTCGTCTCCGTCGGCGAGTGGTCACATGACTATCACAACGGTTGAGTCGCTGATGTTGCCCTGTGACATAGCGATCGTCATGTGCGACCCAGAATGGAAGATCAAAACAGGGCGTGAAATTTTTATTTTTATTCACCAACCCGAAGAAGATTTTTCTGACCTTTTAGGTCGTTGGCGGCGCACTCAGGTTCTATTAGACAAAGATTATGAGTGGGTCATGCCGCCTCGCTATCAACATATTCTCAGCGAGGGCACTGCTAAGATTTATCCGCTTTTCGTCGTCTTTGAAGAAACCCCAGAACGAATTAAAAAAGGGCTTAAAGGCGCTTGCTTACCTTTTGTGACCCAGACGCTAGTAGTCGCTCAAGAAGAAACTGAAGAAATGGCTTCTGAGGTCGCAAAAATTGAGGATTAGAAAATCAAAAAAGCTCCAGTACATAATTACTGGAGCTTCAGCCCTAAATAGGACTCGAACATTATTGTCCCTGTTTTTTAGCCTTCATCCTTTGTTTGCGCCGACTGGTTGCAACCATCGCATGATCAATCGGGAACCCAACTACCGGGATCACCTGATATTTGCGTTCTTCCTCTAGCTTTTTCAAGTTTGTGTAATCGACCCAATGAATGCAGTCAACCGGGCAAGTATCGATCGCTTCCTGAACCAAATCTTCTGAGTCTCCGTCTTGACGGATCGCACGAGAACGCCCATAGTCAGGCTCGATGTAAAAAGTATTGCGAGCCACATGAGCACAATGTTTGCAGCCGATGCAGACGAGTTCATCGACGTAAACGCCCTTCTGTCTAAAGGCACCTCCCAATTCTGGTTCAAACCCCGATCGGACTTCTGCATCTCGCAGAAAACCGCCTAATTCTGGTTCAAATCCTGTTCTATCAGGAGTCAGAGACGCATCACCTGAATCTGGCAATTGGGAGGAAGACATTACGCACTCCAGCGTTGCAAAACTAGCCGAATTGAGCCATCTTGATTGCGCTTTTGTTCAGAAATTTGGAATCCTTTCTGAGCGCTTTCGTTGACGATCGTGTGATAAGCATAACGCTGAGTCACTTTGCTTAGAAAATAGTCAACGGTGTTGTCTTGCTTCCAAAATTGCAGATCAGAAATAAGTTCATAAGACTGACCGTTCCAAGCAAACCCGATGTCGTAGCCGTTGTCTTGCTCGATTACAACTTCGGCAGTGTGAGTTAGACCCTTGTATCCACGAACTTCACGAGGACCAGATTTCCAGTCAACCTTAAGATCATCTAAAGCAGACTTTAAAGAAGGCAGATTACGGATTTGAGTTTTGATTTGGCTGAAGTGTGACATGGCAATTTTTAACGCATTTAAAACTTTACAAATTGAAAAGGCTTACCAGTTGCTAACCGTCGCTTGAGTCGTCACAGCCGCAGACTGCTGAACGGTTTGCGCGAAATATTCAGAGGTGTGCTCTTGGATCAAGACTTGACCGAGTTGCGCCTCGATCGCTGCCGTTACCTCTGCACAAGAAGCCCCAACGATGCCCGTAACTTTCTCTTGCACTCGACCATCTGGGTAGATCACAAACTCTAGCGTTTCCATACTCTCGACTCTTACAAAGGGTTTATCTAAAGAACTCGATCGCTGACATCGACAGGTTAATGCACACGGCTGCTCTAATTTTCCTACACTCTATTAAACTTTCAGCAATCAACTTACTACGAATTAAATTGTCATAGAAATTAATGATTATGAGAGCGCTTAAGAATGTAAGTGTAAGTTTCGCTTAACTTTTGGTTGCAGTCAAGTAAGGCAGCACATCAAGTACCATTACAAAACTTTATACTTATCTACGTTCCAATATTCTTCTGTCTAGAGGGTGATTTGAGGGCTTGCTGGTCAAAATCAGACATGACACCCTTAAATTAAAAACCTAGAAATTCTCTACGTAGGCAATGCATCTTGCCAGTAGAGTACTTTGCGGTTTTTATAGGATTCTCACATCGCAGATGATGAGTAGTTTCGTATATTTAACTAGTCTGCTTGTCTGAATTAACAAAGAATAAGAAAGTGTCTTAGAGCGTCTATCTGTGAGTAATTTGATCATAGAACGCATATGTTGATGGCTTTTAGAAAGTAGGGTTAGCTCTATGGGGGGTCATCCCCCATGAGTGCTTAGAAAGATAGCGAGTAATAATTGCTACAATGACTAGCCCCTCCAGGCTCTCCCTGTCCTTCAAAGCTATGCAAACTGAAATGGTGTCTTCTATCTCTTTGGGAACGTTGCTCCGCCAGCGATATTTAATCAAGCAAGTCTTGGGTCAAGGCGGATTTGGTCGAACTTATCTGGCGATCGATCAAGAGCGTTTTAACGAGCCATGTGTTTTAAAAGAGTTTACGGTTCCTTATCAAGATGATGCTTTGGTCAAGAAAGCCAAAACCCTATTTCAGCGTGAAGCCAGTACGCTCTACCAGATTCAGCATCCTCAGATTCCCCGTTTTTGGGCAGCGTTTGAAGATGAGCAGCGCTTATTTCTGGTGCAAGACTTTGTGAAGGGGCAAACTTATCGGAGTTTATTACAAGCCCGTAAACAAAAAGGACAGGCGTTTTCAGAGACAGAAGTTTTATACCTCCTCAATCACTTGTTGCCTGTTCTGAGCTATCTTCACGATCGTGACATCGTACACCGAGATATTTCCCCAGAAAACGTTATTCTCCGAAGCCACAATCAGGGCTTTGAGCAACTGTTTGGGCAACCTGAAAGTGAAAATCTGTCTGTAGAACTGCCTGTCCTGATTGACTTTGGAGCTGTGAAAGAAGCCGCGAGCCACTGGCCGATCGTGTCCAATATTACCCGCGTTGGCAAAGTGGGCTATGCGCCTCCTGAACAGTTGCAAACCGGAAATGTCTCCCCCCATAGTGATCTTTATGCGCTGGGTGCTACTGCTCTTGTGTTGCTCACAGGTCGCGAACCTCAAGGGCTATTAAACAGTCAGACATTGGCTTGGCAGTGGCAACCCTACGCCAAAATTAGTGAGTTGCTAGCGCTGGTCTTACAAAAAATGCTGGCATTGCAGCCGGGCGATCGTTACCAATCAGCGCAAGAGACGTGGGCAGATTTACAACCGTTGATGGAAGCAATGCAAAGCACACTTCTTAACCCGATGCTGTCTCCTTCTGTGCAACTGAACGATCGAGACATTGCGCCTGCGTCACGCGATCACGCCGCTCCACAGGTAATGACCATCAAAACTCAACTCTATATGACGGCTAACAAGCAGGAAGATGCATCTTCTTCACAACCGCTAGAGAAGGTTTCGTCGAGTCAACTTAAACAACCCCAAAATAAAGGAATTGGGGCAGCGATCGCGGCAAGTCTTCTAGTGACCCTGGGAATTGGAGCGCATCTATTTAAGGTCACACTGCCCTCAGATTCGACTCAGCAAGCAATCAGCCGCCATGCAGGTAAAGAGGTTGCAAACAACACTGTGCCAGTTAGCAACAGCCAACCGCAGCGAATCGAGTTTCTCTCGGGTGAAACCTCAATGGTGATACCAGGAAATCTGCAAGACGACCCAAAGCTTTATGTTTTAGAAGCGGCTCAGGGGCAACTCATGGCGGCTACTTTAGAGGGATCGTCTGGTGTGATCATGAGTGTGCTGCGAGCCAATCAACAAAGCGTTGACACGGCTGCTTATCAAACTCGCAACTGGACAGGGCGACTTCCAGCAACCGAGCAGTATACGATTCAGGTGAGTGGGACTGGTGCTTACTCGCTAGATGTTTCGATCACGCCATTGAGTCGTTCTGACGATTCAGACACGCAGAGAATTAAGTTCGATCGCGGCAAATCTGCAACTACTGTGACTGGCAAAGTCGGGGCTAATCGCAAACGTCAATATTTGTTGAAAGCAAAAAGTCGGCAGATTATGGCGGTGAAAGTGGTGGCGGGAGACGTGAACTTTAGCGCGATCGCGCCCAACGGTCAGCGCATCGGCAGTAGTAGCAAGTCTCGTGACTGGCAAGGGCGACTGCGGACAGATGGCGAATATACCCTCGAAGTGTCAGCCACTAAAGCCGAGGATTTTGCGTTTTCGGTAGAAGTCTATTAGACCTCCTGCACGAATAAAATTCTCAACGTAAACCACCCTGAGATCTCGCCCCCTAACCCCCAATTCTGGGGGAACCAGAGTTCAAAGTCCCCCAGAATTGGGGGATTTAGGCGGCGTTCCCGGATTCACGCAGGAGGTCTATTGAAGGTTGGTGAACGAAGGCAGGGCGTTTGTATAATGCCCTGCCTTTT
>JAYVFW010000161.1:0-5281 GCA_043772715.1 Phormidesmis sp.
GATAAATGCCCCGTGAGCCTTCCTAACAACTTCACGGGCTAATCTATCTCTCACCTCTTCTGGCAACCGACAGACACACAAAACATGGGTGCGAGTAGACTTGATTTTGTGCCAAGTGATCGACAGCACATCCTCTTGAAACTCAGACATTTATAGACACCTTTACCTAATAAAAATTAATTGATTTGTAGATTGCCCCAGCTCGCCTCATAGCCTTGCCCCAGACTGCTCCACGATTTGCCCCAAAAGACTGCCCCGGACGAAGGGCATGGATGGGGCAGACGTGGGGCAGTCTTTTGATCGGTCGTGGGGCAATCTGGGGCAAGGGGCGAAGCTGTTAGAAGAAACCCTAGAGCAGGATGAATTAGGACGGCTGATTCCATTGAATCCTTCCTTCGTTATCAACGCTCACATAATGCAGTTTTGATACTGCGCTAATGCTTGCTCTAACGGTGATGAGTGAGGGTCGCTTGCCTGTCGTTGTTTCAATGAATCGATTCGTTCTGATCGCCTCATCGTTGTAAGACTTGTCAGGGTTCTTCTGAAGCAGTTCTAGAATCGCTTGCCCCAATTCAAATAGTTCTTTCTTCTGTGCTTTGACCTCTTCAACACTGGGCTGATTTAAACCAATCTCAGGCGCGTC
Source organism: Phormidesmis sp. (assembly GCA_043772715.1). Lineage (GTDB taxonomy): Bacteria > Cyanobacteriota > Cyanobacteriia > Leptolyngbyales > Leptolyngbyaceae > Phormidesmis_A. The sequence goes on from JAYVFW010000161.1 coordinate 644, forward strand.
ATCGTCAGATTCACCATTTTGATTGGGAGTCTCAGCAGGTTTCTCTTGAGGCTTTGGCACGTCATTTTTGCTAACAGTTGGATTAGAACCTAGTGGCATCTGCTGAATGGTTTTGCCACTATCTCGATCGAAGGCTGAATGATTCTCAGCTTTGGGTGTGGGGATAAATTCACCCGCGATCGCCATGACCCGACCGACCGATGACTGAGCAATCAACGCCTTAAATTCTGACTCTGCCAGTTCACCATTCGACCGCCCAAACTGAATCAGCTTCTTAGCGCGAGTGTACTCATCCTCTCTAAACAAGCCGACCTGAGTAAAGTTCTTCAGCAGTTCATCAGAGCCAAACGAGTCACCCGCATTAAAAGACTGAGTGATGGCGATCAAGTGGATGCCCTCACTGTCACCCGTCGAGATGGCGGAAACGCCGAACCGCCTAAACTCTGCAAACAGGGCATTACTCACAGATTCCTTAATGGTGAGCAGCTCGTCAAGTACCAGAAACAGCCTCATGCCTCTCGTTACATCTGCCTGAGAGACAAGATTTCTGGCTTCAGATAGGAATTCAATCACCTTCTCTGCATAGTCTTCTGAGCTTAAAGCGATGCCCTTAAAAGCAAAGTGCCGAATCCGTTCGTGTCTCCAGTAGCCTGATTCTTTAACATCACCCTTGGGGTCAAGCACCAGGGCGATCGCGTTGGGATATTGATCGAGCTTCCATCTGAGTAGATTTGAGGCAAAAATCCCTTTACCACTGCCTTTTGAGCCAGCGACATAGAACGAGTTGTTCCGATCGCAGACTTCCCTCAACTTGCTCAAAACGATGGGCGTGACAGCACTTTGATTATCTGGAGTTTGCCAGTCAGACTGAGCAGCCGGGGAAGCTGGCACCAGGGCGGCACCAAACTTTGTAGCCGTTCCGATGGGTGAAGATGTTGCAACCGAACCCGAATCAGTCGCGGCTAGCAGAGATTCAGTTTTCGGTTCGGTCGATTGATAAAGCGTGTCAAACGTGAAGTTCTCAGCCTCAGCTACGATCGCTCGTGCCAAACTTTCAGCCTCACACTTCTGTTTCACAATCTCTTGAAACGACCGCACAATGTCGTGGTCAAGCTCATCGCTCATGCCCAGTGAAGCGCGTTGCTGAAATTGCACTGTGAATGCCCCTAACAAGTCGTCATAGCATTCAACTAATGCCTCTTTCGGCATTCCCTTCTGGGTGAGGGCGTAAATCAGTTTCAACAGTTCGGGGCACGTCTTGAGCAGCAAATACTCACTCTCCCTCACCCCCTGCTCTCTGGCAGATTGCTGCCCTGCAAAGAAGTTGTATGCCGCAGCCGCAATGGGCAGAATTGCCGTTAATCCGATGCCCATCGTCGCTGCCGTCGCGAGTCCTGCCCCCGCCCCAATGAAGGCAGCCACATAAGCCGTCTTCTTGCTCAGTTCAGCCGAGCGGTCTAAGTCTCTGACCCAAGGGCGCAGGTTTTGAGTCGCTTCATCGGGGGACATTCCCAACTCTAAAACCATGTGCCCAAACACCGATTCATCAGCATCCGGGAACGTTTTGTCGAGGGCAGTCTGCCCATATCTGGTTAAGTTTGACATCGAGGCAACCCCATCTAAATAAACAAAAGCGTTCGCAGTCTTGACCAGCCGCGAACGCTTTTTAACCGACTACTTTGCTTCTGCCTGAGCGCGGAGAATCCTTCTCCGAATCTTGTACTTCTGGCTCTCGCGAGCAGTGAGCCGTTTCTTCTGGGCAGAGTTGCCGAATCGATACCCTACTTCACACCCGGCGATCGCCATCGCTGCCGCAATCAATCCCGGCACATACAGCAGTCCATTCACTACAAGCGGGAAGGTTGCGAAGGCGAGACACGCTTCCAGGAAATACATCACGTAGCGCCACGTCTCATCGTCTCGGTGCGCTTTCTCGTGAGCCGTTCGTGCCCACTTTTTCGCCTTGGGTAAAAGGGTAGGCGAGTCTTCGGTTTCTTTGGCATTGGTGAATTTGATCAGCCCCAGTTTGAAAGCCAGGGCATCGGCTAAGTCGGGATTGAGTCGATAGACCAACGGTTCGATCTCCTTCCACTGGATGAACAGCCCGATCGCGCAGCCTGTCAAGATGCCGACTACACCTCCGATGGGGATGCCTGCCACGTTTAACGCTTGGCTGAAGACGGGCACGACCCAGCGCGAATAGCCAAACATCGACACCGCAACAGACAGGGCAGCAAAGCTATAGCCTGCAATCATCCAAAGGTTCTTATCGAGGGCAATGTGCATCATCCCTTCTGCAACATCCCCGAAGTGAGAAAGGATGGAGGCTCGTGGATGCTTTTCGGTGCGGTCATCGAAGTTTTTGAACACGGGTTGCCGTTCATCCACTTCGCGATCGCCCGTCGTGACTTTGGGCTTACTGGTTCTAACTGCCATTATTGGATGCCTCTCTGTTTTAGGACTGGAGTGATTTTCTCGATTGGGGCTTGCTTGATGCTGCTGACGGTGCCCGCCTCGTCAACCAGCGCCGTGTAGCCAGACTGAGCGCTGCATAGTGCGGTGTTTGCGGGTAAAAGCCTTTTGCTGTCTCGGTTTCGTGGGTTGTAGAAAGCGTTGCCGCCTTCCACCATTGGGAACTTTTCATCAATCAGAATGCAGCGTTCAGCCCGTTTGAGGGCGATGCGTTCATCTCTGGCGACTTGCTCAGATGAGCGGGTGATCGCTTGCTCTACCTGCTCTGTGGCTTTTTTATGCTGGGCATCAGCGCTTTGTTTGGTGATTAGCTCCATTGCGATCGGAGCAAGGCAAGCCACGCTGACCAGAACTGATGCGAGGGGGCGATAGCGGGGATGAACGTTGAGGAAGTTCACTTAGTACCTCGCTCGATGGTGGGTATCTGAACCTTGAAGGTGATGCCTTGATCTCGAACCCAGTAACCGCCACAGAAGCAGGCTAGACACATAACGACTGTGATAATGCCGCCCAAGGTTGAGCCGTCATCGTTGTGGTAGTTCACTGCAATCTCTCCTGACAAACCACTTGGTGATCGACTACGGTTGCCGTACCGCCATTTGCCTCACAGACAGAGACTTGTGTGATTTGAATCGCAGTTGAAATCGCAACGCCGAGAGCGCAACCAATTAGAAAGAAGCCAATGCGATCTGCGTTGCGGCGTTCACGTTGTTCGTCGTTCATTGCTGGAAAACTCCATCTCTAAGCTGATTGGCGATCGCAACCATCAAATCTAGGCAAGCTTGATCGGTCAGTCCTTCCAGACTTTTGAGTGCTGCTAAGGCATCCCCTGGCAGATCGGCGGCATAGTCTTCGATCGCTTCTGCCAAGGTGTAAGTTTCGTTGTCTTCAGTCGTTTCTTGAAGCTCAGTATCCAACCCTTGCCAAAAAGATAGAACCGATAGTAGGTGAAGCTTTTCGCTGGCTGAAAGAAGTTCAAGATTGTCTCCATAGTCCTCAGTAATCTGCTTGAGCGGTGGGGTCACTGTCGATGCTTGATAGCTGATCAGGTCTTGCTTCTGTGGCATGATCGGTTGATCCTCGAATGATTGTTTAGCGGTTGTTTGAGAGTGCCGAACACTTCGTGGCGCGTAACGTTCGCGGGTCTGTGGATGGAGCAGCGAACACTTTGTGGCGCGTAGCGTTCGGCTTTTGATTGTTAAGTCTCCTCATCTGCCCAGTCAGCTAAATCATCAAAGCCGTCTACTGCCTGAACTGATTGCGTTTCTTTGGGAGAGTCAGACCGAACCGCTTCGCTGCACCGGAGATGTTCGCCCGTGAAATAGCAACTCAAGATGTGAGTGTTGATAACGGTGGGATCATTTGTGTTTAGTTGTTTGCCTACTTCCAGAAAGGCCGCTTGCAAGTGAGTCGGAATCGTTGCCCTTAGCTGCTTCACCGTGCCTCCGTTGCGGCGACCTTGCGAGTTGCCAGTGTGTAGAGTCCTCGGGCATTTGCCCAGAGTGGGTCACTCAGAACCTTGATGTTTTTCTTGGACAGCAGTGGCTCAATCCCTGGTAGCTCTGCACCGCCGCCCACAGCAATCAACGCCGTCGCTGAATCTCTGCGATCGTCCCAAGGGCGAACGGTAGGGGAGAGGACATCTTTCACCCACCGGGGCAGCTCCTCGCGGTAGACGGCTTCAAAATTCCAATCGGGATATTGAGTGCCATAAGTGAAGGTTTGGGCTTCGATGCCTTTACGAATCAGGTGACGATCGCCTTCTTTCAGCAACTTCTCTCGGATCGCGTCATGGGTGGCAATCTGGTCAAACAGCTTCTCTACGCCTCCGTTCTGGCTGTACTTGCGATCGGTCATCTTCATGCCGTTGAAGCTGGAGACAATGAGCGTTCCGTTGCCCAGGTCATAAAGAATGGCGTTTGTGGTGTCGGCTTGCTTCTGGTAGGTGATGATTGCCCCCGTGCCCTCTTCCAAACCTGCAACAACTTTGATATTGACGCGAGTTGTTTTGTTACGGATGCGTACCCCGTGAGAGCCTTCCAGCGCTCTTTTCAAGGCAGAGCCGAGGGTTTTAGAGTCGTGAACCGAAACTGCTAGGGCAACGTTCCAAACCTCACGATAGGGAAATTCTGACAGGGCAGAGAGAAAGATTTGCAGCCCCAGTTG
>JAYVFW010000162.1:0-5264 GCA_043772715.1 Phormidesmis sp.
CCATAGTTTCCAACCTTCTGAATGATCCGCACCGCAAAGTCATTGGTTACGCCCATTCCCTTACCTAAGTCACCTTCCGCACCCAAAAATCGCTTTACCGTCGGATCGGGACTATTCACCTGCTGAGTCACATTTTGAGAAGTCACGCCCAGTTCTTCAGCTTTGATTAGAGTAAACACCGTCCATCTGACTAGATTGCTCCAAGCAGCATCGCCATCGGCAACCGCAGGGGCTAACGGCTCTTCAGACAAAGGTTCTTCTAAAATGACGTGATCGGCGGGTTTGGGTAGCGTTGTGCGCCGAGAAACTAACTGAGAGCGATCGGCAGTGACTCCTTCACATCGTCCTTCGGCGTAAGTTCCAAAGGTGGTATTCACATCCTCAAACACGACAGGGGTATAGGGAATACTGCGTTTTCGCATCTGATCCGTCAGGTTTTGCTCGGTCGTAGTGCCCGTCTGGATGCAAATCGATTTGCCTTTGAGATCGGCTAAAGTTTTGATGCCGCTTGCTTTTTTCACCATGATGCCCTGACCGTCATAGAAGACGACGGGTGCAAACTCCAAGCCGACGGAGGTGTCGCGGCTCATCGTCCAGGTTGTGTTGCGGCTGAGAATATCAACTTCGCCCGTTTGCACGGCAGTGAAGCGCTCTTTGGCGTTAAGGTTGCGATATTCAACCGCATCAGCATTGTTGAAGAGGGCGGCGGCGATCGCTCGACACACATCTACATCTAGCCCCGAATATTTGCCATCTTTGCCGACAAAGCTAAATCCGGGGAGTTCTCCACTGACTCCGCACACGAGTTTGCCTCGGCTAATCACTGTAGCGAGTCGTCCTTTTGGCGCGGTGCCCCCACCTTGACCTGTTGGCGTGTCACTGCAAGCGGTTAATGATAAAACCAGCAAAGCGACTAGGAACCGGGACGACAATCGCATCATAAACGTTTACTCAGGAAGACAAGTAGCGGAGATATTGTAGCCCTTTCCGAGCAATTGGGTAACTTTTAGCGCGATCGCCTCGTTTCCGCTGGCTGTCGCTCAAATCCCGCGACTTCTCCGAGGGTATAGAGTGGGCGGTTTTTCACCTCTTCATAAATTCGTCCAATATACTCGCCGAGAATGCCGATGCTGACTAGCTGCACGGCACCGAGAAAGAAAATTGCGACAATAATCGTGGCGAGTCCAGTCACGGGTGAATGCGGCACAAAAATCCGCCAATAGAGTACCAAGATTGCCATCACTAGCGCCACCACTGCCGAAAACAATCCGACATAGGTTGAGATGCGAAGCGGCACTTTAGAAAACGAAACCAATCCGTTAACTGCCAGCCCAAACGATTTACTGAAGGTATATTTTACATCGCCTGCAAATCGCGGATCGCGATCGAACTTGACTGAGGTTTGTGAGAAACCGACCCACGATCGTAACCCTCGCAGATAGCGATTTCGTTCTGGCATGGTGTTGAGCAAATCCACCACTTGGCGATCGAGCAAACAAAAATCACCCGTGTCGGTGGGAATATCAACGTCTGCCAGGTTTTTTAACAATCGGTAAAACGCATAGGCTGTAAAGCGCTTAAACCAGCCTTCTTTGAGGCGTTGGGTGCGTTGAGCATAAACCACTTGATAGCCCTGTCGCCATTTCTCGACCATTTCGGGAATCAGTTCTGGCGGGTCTTGCAGATCGGCATCTAAAATCACAATAACCTGACCTCGTGCGAAGTTTAACCCCGCAGTCACCGCAATCTGATGACCAAAATTGCGAGCCAAACTCAGATAGCAAACTCGTGAATCTTGTTGGTGAAGCTCACGAATTAGGGGCAGCGATCGATCCCGACTCCCATCGTTAATCAGCACTAATTCGACAGTGGCATCCAATCGATTCATCACGGAACTGACCCGACGATAAAGCTCATGAATCGTGGCTTCTTCGTTATAGATGGGGACAATCAGGGAGTAGGTTGGCAACATATTGGGTGCACCACAGTTGAACGAAAAAGGGGCATCGCGAAGACTATGAAATTATCACATCTTAACGATCGCCCCAAAATTCCACCAGTCTTTTACTTAGAAATAATTTAGAGTGAACTGATCGACCGAGTACGCTATTGATATAGCAATGGCGAACGATAATGGGGGCGATGATAGCTACAGTATGACAATGAAAGCTAGTCACACAAAAGACGTGCATACATTGCTTGACTTGCTCCAGAGATGGTACGACTGACCATTGACCATTGCCTCAAACTTTTTTGCGTTAGTGAATGACAAAATTGAAGACTTACGCTAATGTGTACCAGGTCATTTCCCCGATGAGGGTAAAACAATGTTAATTCCTGAAAATTTCTCTGACAGTAACGACCTTCTAGGCGTTCCAAAAAGCCGTGTACCTAAAGATTTTCTAGAGAAAGGGCTTTCAGCCGCTTCAAAAAGTCGTGTACCGGGGGGTAGTAACCCCGTCTCATTTGTAATGCTGCCAAATACTACTTCAGGAATCAATACTGAAGCGGTTGATATAAAGGTAGCGAATGCAGCAACCTCCGTGCAGTCAACGAAACGCTTGATAGCTGATAAGGTGGACGAAATCATTGAATACATCGAGGGACTCAACGATGAATAATCCCTCCAGCCTCCCCAACGCTGACTTATTAGCTCGTTTTTCAGCCTCTCCCTAATGCACGTCGGTTAGAAAAGCGATCGCTTCTGGTCAAGAGTGAGCGATCGCTATACTGTCCTCCCTTAATGTATTAGTGCGCTAACTCTAAAGCACGTTTTGCCAGTGCTTCAGCCGTGATGCCGTTGACTGCCATCAATTCACCCGCGCTGGCAGTGGTTTCGCCGCGCTTCCAAGAAAACGTATCACGCTTGGCAGTGCTTCGCAACATGATCGGCTCTAGCATTCCACTTGCGCCGCCAGTCACCCCAATCAGCACGTCGCCGCCAAACATCGCCTCAAACTTAGCATCGTCTAGAAACTCACCGTCTGGCTCTGAGCAAAGATCCCAGGCGACATCGTGCGATCGATAGAGACGACGAGGATTCACAACTGAAACGACTCGCACAGATAAGCCTTCCGCTTCAAGGTGCGCTGCCGCTTCGAGCACCGGAATTAGAACCATGTCACCGACGACGGCAAACACGACGCTTTTAGCATTTGCACTTTCAGCGCTGGGCATTTCTTTGAGGACGATCGCCCCATCTTTCAACGCCTGACGCGCTTGCTCAAAGGTTGTGTGAATCGGGAGCGGCGACTTACTGGACGTAATCACAATGCCCTTATTCTTCGTCGTCAGCCCCCACTCATAGCAAACCTGAATGCTATTCGCATCGGGCGGAAACAGCGGAAAGACGTTGCCGTTTCGCATCATTGCTGCAAAATACGCCTCGATTTCAGGACGTTGATGTGTCCAGCCGTTGCGCCCTTGCTCCAGTGCCCCTGCCGTAAACAGCGTCATTGTAGACGGCGTGGGACGGCGCAATTCTGCCATCGCCTGGGTGACGGTCTGCCAAATTGGTAAGCCATTGATCGCAAACGATTCATAAGAACACCAGAGCGATCGAGAACCCATCAGCGCTAATCCGGCTGCTAACCCTGCACAGGCATCTTCGCTCAAAGGCTCATAGACCTGTCCTTTAGGGGCTTGATAATAGAGCGCATCTTCAACGGGGTGAATAATTCGCAATGCCTGGTTGATGTTGGCGATTCCAGAGGCTTCGTTGCCGTCTGCGTTGGTGACGGTGAAGGCCCGATCGACGTTGCCGACATAGCCGACTAGCTTACCCATTGCCGTAGTCGAGACTTTAGGATCTCCGCCCACGATGAATTCTTCTAGCGGCAACTGACCTAAATCGGGCAAGGGCAACACCGATTCGGTCACAGCCGTTTTGCTCGCCGGACCGCCACCTGCCCGTTCACAGTTGGTTCGCACGAGTTCCCATGCGTCGGGAGTGAGCGCACGAGCTTTCAGCGCTGCAATGATATCGGGATTGTCTAACGTGTGTTGGGCATAGAGGTTGTGAGATTTTGCGCCTCTCGCGTGCATTCCCGCGCCCTTAAGCTGTTTGATGATAAAGACCGTTAGCTTGCCTCCCAAGGCAGAACGGGCAGCCCCATCCATACCCGCCAGAACTGCCTTCGTAAACTGAAGACGCTGCTCAAACGAGAACGCGGTGCTGTCTACATAGTCTCCTGGCTGGTTTTGGTCGTCAAAGTCTTTGGCATTCACCATCACCACTTCGTCAAAGCCGTTGCCTTTCCAGTAGGCGATCATCTCGTCGTTAGATCTCGTAGACACCATGCTGTGATGCTCTTGAGAGAAGCCATTCCAGACCAGCACAGGCAAGAAATTTGTCACTTCTGGGTAGGCAGTGTGGAAATGGGCGATCGCGCTCACAATATACGGTTCGCCTAACCCCCCATCGCCCACCGTAAACGGAAACAGCTTATCGCGATGCAGCGTTGCGGCTGCCATTGCAAAGTGTTGCCCCTGCCCTAACGGACCTGCGGGAGCCAAAATTCCTGGAATGAATCCAGACAAGTGTCCGAGTAACCCGTGTTTTTCGCGGAAGCGATCGCGCAACTGCTGCACGGTCTGAATGCCCATATCTTCGAGCGATCGGTCTAAAAACATGGCGCTATAGAAACCGGGCGCGTGATGCCCCACCTCGGTCAGGATGTTTTTGTGACCCAACATCACCAGCGCTGCATAAGCTTCGGCTTGGCTGGCAAACCCGCCGGGGTGCCCAGAAGCTTTACTCGCTGTCACTTGCAGGATTAGATAGCGCAACGCATCGGCTGCGAGCAGAGTTTGATAGACCGCCGTCAGGTCATTGGGGTCAGCGATCGCGGTTTTGCCTGGGGCGATCGTGGGGGTTTTCCCATATTGATCAAAACTGGGGAGCGAGTCACCAAAGTGTTGAATGCCTTCACAGAAAGCAGGCGCGGCGGATTGGGGATTGGAGGTTACGGCGGTCATGCTGGTGATACCTTACTGCGATGAGCGAGTGCTTAAACTCATACTCATAGTACACAGCCACCTGTGCAAAAAGAAAATGCACTTCTGATGACAGATATTAAGAAACTTGTTTTAGACGAGGTGAAGCTTAACGTTCCTGGTCAGCGGCGGCAGATCACCTTTGCATCACCACCAAGATCTCTCAACCGTCCGCTGCACTGGGCTTGTGTACGCCCAGCATGGGCGTGAACTTATGGGGTGAAAGTCCCTTGTCGGAGAACCAACGTCCAAATGATCACTTTTATAGA
>JAYVFW010000163.1:0-16507 GCA_043772715.1 Phormidesmis sp.
GCGCCAGGGGGTTTCCGGCATAAAGTTCGATTAATTGATCAAAGATCGGAGTCGTCGCCGCAAGCGCTTTGGGTTTCAACAGTTCTCTGGCTTCTGACTCATCCAATCCTGCCAGTTTGAACGATCGCACCGCCGTTCCTTCTAGGGCGGCAACTTCTTTAGGTTTTTCGCGGCTGGTCAGCACCAGACAGCTTTGATGCACCGTCTCACCCACGCGCCGAAACAACTCGCCGTAAGTTTCGTACCCGATCGGGTAATATCCAGCTTGTTCGCCACTGCCTAAGATAGATTCAACGTTGTCGAGAATTAATAAACAACGGTGCTGGCGCAGATAGTGCAGCAGTCGCCCTAGTTTGCCGTCTACCGATTCGGGCAACTCAGTTTCTTGCTGATTAGAGAGACATGGAATGAGGTCAGACAAAATGGTGGAGATCGGAGGCGCATCTCGCAGCGATCGCCAAATCACAAACTCAAAAGTTCCTTGCAGCCGTTCTGCTAGTTTGATCGAAAGCACGGTTTTGCCCATGCCGCCCATGCCCAGAAGAGTGACTAAGCGGCAACGATCGCGAGTAATCCAGCCCTCTAGCTCGGTGAGTTCTGGCGATCGCCCACAAAAGTCAGAGGTGTCAATTAATTCGCCCCAATCTGGTGCGGGTTCGGCTGCACTCGCGCCCGCAAATGATTCTAAAAGTGCCTCTGCGTCTGCCCAAGCTTTTTGTGCACATTGTCTAAGCACCACCCGGAAATTATTTTTGGTGACTCGTTGACCGACTTGATCAGAAAGGGTTTGCCATAGCTGAGAGCCAACTAGCTTTACATAGTCAGAGTCATAGCCAACCGTGCCCGCAATTTGCTCATAGGTTTGCCCATCCCAAGCTCGACAAAATACAGTTTCTTGCAGATGGGTGAGTTGCCCTCGCCCCATTAGGTTATCTAGCACCACCAGCGCTTCTTCAATGGTCATGGCTGAATGCACCTTTGAACGTCTTCCCTGATTTGCACCGACTTCGGCTGACGGTCTCCAAAGGATCGCGATCGCGTATACATAAGTCCTTTCGCTTCGTTATGAGCGGCTTCTGCCCCCTAAATCCCCCAAAATTGGGGGACTTTGAAACTGAAAGCTTGGGGTCAAAGTCCCCCAGACTGGGGGATTTAGGGGGCAAACCCCCAGTCATCCGAACTTAAAGCAATTTGTGTATACACGGTCTCCAAAGGATAGCGATCGTCTTGCAGTCTGTTTAATGATTCAACAAAGTTTGTGTAAATTCCCGGTGATTATTTCTAAACCGCTCAAATTTCTCCTTACAAATACTGTAGCGAGATTATGCGGTTGGTTTCACGGGTGTTTCGAGTCGTGAACTAACGTTTTATAACGTTGCGGCGATCGAAGTCCTAACTTTTTCTCACGGGCAAGCGGGAACGACTCGTTTAGCTTTTATGTAGAGCTTCAGGCAGTGCTTCGACCTGAACGACTCAAACCTTAATTGAGACAGCAGTGCATAACACCGCCAACTCAGCCGTAGTGAAGCAATAGTTACCGTTCATTCAAGCCCCCGGAAAATGAACATGAGTTCCTTAGAAAATAATCACTTTTTAACTTCTGTGCTCGAAGGGTTCGTTGATGGCATTTTGATTTTGAATTTGCAGAGCGACCTAGTTTATGCCAACACGCCCGGTGCGCGAATCTGCCAGCATCTGACCCACTCTGAAAACACGTTGCCTGATGAAGTGTTGCGATCGTGTGATGCGCTGATTGAGAGCCGTGAACTGTATGGCGATCGTCCGTTAGTGATTGAGTCAGAAGTCACCAATGACCAATCTCAAACGTTTCGCATTCGGGTGCAGTGGCTCAAGCTCGATGAATTGCAGCAGCCTTCTCTGCTCGTCAGGCTCGAAGATCAGCAGCAGGCATTGCAAAGTTTAGCGGTGACGGAGGCAAAAAAATATGGTCTAACGCCCCGTGAAGCAGAAGTCTGGTTTCTAAAGCGCTGCAATTTGCCTCGCAAAGAGATTGCGGCTCGGTTGTATATCACGATCGATACCGTCAAAAAACACTTAGGCAATATTCAATCCAAAAAACAGGCGCATCAAGAGAGTTGGTGCTGAGTAACTAATAATGAAGACCCTCATCCCCAACCCTTCTCCCATTTTGGGAGAAGGGAGCAAGATTCAAAGTCCCTCTCCCAGGGCGGGAGAGGGATTTAGGGTGAGGGCGGTTTGCGACAAACGCTAAGTCAAGACTCCAGTAGGGTTTGCACAAAGTCATATAGCTCGATTTCTGACTGATCCTGCATCTGTAAATCTTTGAGGTCGATCAGTCCTTGTGCAAGCTCAGTCGATCGCCCTTTATAAGTGTTATGAGCCGCTAACAAATCAGTAAAGACTTCTCGCTCAATGTGCAATCTTGACATTTCCTCTGACAAAGGAGACGCATACTCAACTGTATCCACTTCATACTTCAGCAGAAAAATCAAGGCTCCTGTGAGTTCTTTGAGTTGCTGCTGAAGTTTCTTAGTATCGAGATCTAAGCGATCGAAGCCGACCTGTCCTTCGATTCGCAACTCGACCATCACTGCCTGATCAGGAACGATCCGCTGGGATTTGATCGCCGATTGCACTTGAGCGATCGCTGCTGACTCAATTTGCTCCAGGCTTTCGTCGCCTCGGGCTTTCACCTGCAATCGCACCCAGGGTCGTTGATAATAATCTTGCTTAAGTTCGGCGTGAATGCCGTCTGGGGTTAGCTCGACGAGATAGACCCCGCGATCGTATTTTGACTCTTCGACGCTGTTTGCCTCGGTCGAACCGGGGTTAAACACCCAGCCTTGCTCACTATAATTTTTGTGAATGTGACCCAGCGCTAAATAATCAATGCCTGCCTCTTTTAAAGGCAGCAAATCGTTATAGCGCAAAGCTCCCTGATATCGAGCAATCTGCCCTTCTAACCCGTGATGAAACAGCATCACTGAGTAACTCGGACTTGCAGGAAGTTGTTGAATTGCGTTGGCTAAAGACTCGATCGCTTTCGGGGCAGACGCGCCATACCACTGTGAACCCAGCACTCGCACGCCACAATCGAGATCGATGTAGCCCCCAGCTTCGCCATCCCACATTTCGTAGATCACCTGTCCGTCTACGGTTTCTGGCTCTAGCAGGATGAGTAGTTCGTCTTGGGCGAGATATTTAAGCCAGTTGGTCTGAGTGCCATAGGGTCGATTGTCATGGTTGCCTTCGATCACCACCACCGGAATCTGGTGATCTTTGAGCATCTGAAAGCAGATCTTTGCCTGGTTGAGAATATTGGGTTGAATGGTGTGGTGTTCAAACAGGTCACCCGCAATCACCACAAAATCGACTTGAGCCGCGATCGCATATTTTTTCAGCGCATCTTCAAACGCCCTAAAAAAATCTTTGGTGCGTTCTTTGCTGTCGTAGCGATCGAAGCCCAAGTGAACATCAGCCAAATGAAGAAAGCGCGGCATAGCAAATTAGTACTTCAGCATTAATCTAGAGGCAACTAACTTTCAAGATACCCGCTAATTTACGCGGATGCCACATTTCCGGCTAAAGCTGCTCGAATCGCTTCGACTCGTTGGCGATTGACTCCTAAATCAGATTTGCCTAACCGAGAAGCCGATCGCACATGAATCACTCCCGCAGTTTTGTCTAAATAAAACTCAACATCATCGACAAATCCCATCAATTTGCTGGCAAACTCAGCATACAAATAGTTCTCATTTTCCGTCACAATCTGAGTCTGCGGCATTGCTTGAATCGTCTTCTTCAAATCAGCAAACGCCTTTTCTGGCGCTGACGTGTAGCGAATTGGGTCAATCTTATGTTCGGCATCAGTGCTGAAACTATTGACGCAATTGGGAGAATCAGGACAGGCTGCCAGTGCGCCGTTTTGAACGCCTAGATTGTTAGGACGAGTGCCCGAAAATGAGAATAGTGCCATAAGGGGAGGGTGTAGTGAATGGGTGGGAGATGCTGTGGCTAGGGTTGAAAAAGAGAGCCAAGTGGCGATCGTCAAAATCAATGAAAGCAAAGAAGCCCGAATTCGTTTAAACGATGAATACCGCATAAGAGATTTTTTGACCGTAGGGGCATGGCACTGCTGTGCCCATTATCGTTGCAAGTAACCAATACTATTCAATCCACAATCCGCAGTCTACCAAGATTAATTCTACGAATTGGGTTTGAGGCGTTTAACCACCCAACTGGTCGCGCCACTCACGATCGCCCCTGCCATGAGAATTCCGATCGCGGGAGTAAACACAGGCTCCCAAAGTTTATACCAAAGATCTAAACCCAACGGAACTTTGGCACCGCGACCGATCACTGCCACCATCAGCCACGCAAAGCTAAACAGCACTAGAAATAGATCTAGCATCAACACAAAATTAAGCCATTTGAAGAACTGATCTTTCACGAGGTTTCTTGTCTCTGCTGCGGCGAAGGGTTCTTCTTTAGATTATCAAAAAAGAGGGCTGCCCTGAAGTCAGAGCAGCCTTTTAGAGGTTATTCAATATTTCCTGTTAAGCAACTCTATGGCTCCTCAACAATTAAAAGCTCTGTGTGATGCGATCGCTGTAGATTTTTTGGGTCTACATAATGACAAACCGAATCGCTAATGCAAATCACTGCCCAACCCGACTCATGGATCTCCATCAGCCGATATCCTGAAGCTTGTTGAACAAAGTAACCTTTGTGATTGCGTGTTCCTGGTTTGACCCCAATATACTCAACAAACATGGCACTCGCTCCTTAAGTTAAGAACAGTTTGCATGAAAAACTTTCACTCCTCTTCACAGTTGAAATCGGAATGGGTGAGTCGATCAATGAGAACCTTTTCAGATAGCAAGTGACAGGTTTCTTGAATGCGCTTCTCGCACGCAGCACTCAAAAATTATCCTGGATACTAACTGTAAAAGCGGGATAAAAATAGCTCATTACCTAATGTATTGAATGCTAGCACTCTCTTTATGAGATGTTCATTAAGTTATGAATGTAATGATTACAAGATATAAACTTGAGCGTTGCAATCTAGAAACACAAGAAATTTTTGCTATTCGATTAGCTAGCTTGCGTTTCAGCAGTTTTTTATGATCAAATGTGGGAGATTGAAGTGCGATCGAGCTTCATCTTTCTTCTAAATTTATCAGTTTCTACTCACCATTTCTGAGAATAAACCACGCAATGGGCGACCCTTCAAAACCGCCTAAAAGCAGCCCTCACCCGCAGGAAAACTACTGTGTACACACGATTGTCGGCTGCGTTCCAGTCCTTTCAGCCCCCTAAATCCCCCATTCTGGGGGACTTTGAATCGGAAGTTTGGTCTTAGAGTCCCCCATTTTGGGGGATTTAGGGGGCGAAAATCTCGGCAATGACGAATCGAGAGACTTGTGTGTACACGGTAGCCCGCAGGTGAGGGTTCTTAGTCGCACATCGCGTAAGACCTAAAAAAATAGAGCCAACCCCACAGGGCAGACTCTATTTCGGTTTTGTGAATTGCAAAACGCTCAGGATTCAAATAACCAGGCATTCACACGTTGCAAACTCTTCCAGTCGGGCTTGCGCGTGAATCCATCCGCAATATTTTCCTTAACTTCATCACCCAACTCAGGCAGCGTCGTCAACTGTTGAGCAATCTCGATGTGAGGTCTGACCCCCGGCTTTGACAGCTCTAACATTGCCATCACGAGATTGACTCGCGCTTGAGGATCTTGAGGGTTAAGCTTCACAGCTTTTTGGGCAGAAGTCAGTGCCAGAGTAGGCTTGTCTGCCAGCAAATAGAGCCATGCTAGACACGTCCAGGCAGAGCTACTCTTGCGAGAACGATCGCAGATGTCTTTAAAGACCGGAATCAACACCTCTGGATCTTCTCCAGCTTTATAGCGTTCTAGCCCCTCGTCAAAAAGCGTTTCAATAGTTTGGGTCATGATCGAACTAGAAGATTGAACAAATTAATCAGTCATGAGTCATGGTCTCAGAACTCATGACCCGCGATCGCCTAAGCCGTGAATGACTTTCCGCACCCACAAGTCGCGGTGGCATTGGGGTTAGTGAATTGGAAGCCCCCACCAATTAAAGCATCGCTATAGTCCAACATCAGACCATAGAGATAGAGCAAGCTTTTGGGGTCGCTGATCACCTGAAAGCCACCGTAATCATAAACTTCATCATCAGGACGAATGTTGGCAGGGTCTTCAAAATCCATCGTGTAAGACATACCAGAGCAACCCCCGCCCCGCACACCGACCCGGAGGCAAAGATCCTTTCCTTGATTTTCTCGCAGCAGCATCATGTGCTTGAGCGCGGTTTCGCTCATCATAATTCCGCGTTGTTGAGACTGGGTTGTTTGTGTCATTGCCCGTCTGACTCCTTGGCTACATCAAAAATCGATCGTGTCTATCTCACCATCTTATCGATTATTTGCTGAAAACTGATGGGTGACTCATAACTTGACCCGTCTGGCTATGCTGAAGAAGGGCTTTGCAGAATGTCGGTGAGGAGAAGAATTAACGTTTAAGATAAGGTCTGTTGTCTGAAAGTCTGCTCCGTTCTTCTGTTATCTGGCTTGGTTATGACTAGTCTCAATCGTGCTACTCGTCGTCGGCTGCTCGACTTGCCGCAGCTTCCCAGCGTGTGGGAGGGCGATCGTCGCCCCCTCTCGTCTGATTCGCCTTTGGGTCAGACCGACTGGACAGAGCCGACTTCATCGCTGTCTAAGCCAGACAGTGAGTGCATTCTCTGGGTTGATGGGTCGATGGGCGTGGTGCGAGCGATGGATATGGTGCCAGCAGAAACTGGACTAGAAGCGATCGTGCGAACCCTGCTGCGGGCGATGGAATATCCTCACAATCCGGGTAAGCCCGCTAGACCTCAAAAAATTGTGGTATGCGATCGTGAAATTCAGTTTTATCTCAGAGGTGTGCTGCAAGATTTAGAGATTGTGCTCGACTATGTGCCCGAACTGCCGCTGATTGATGAGATTTTTCGAGGGTTTCAGGAAGTCGCCGATACGCGCCCGCCCAAGTTGCCGCCCCAATTTGCCGAGCTGCTGATCGAGAAGGCAGAAGAAATTTGGCAAGATGCCCCCTGGGACGTGTTGGGCGATCATCAGATTTTAGAAATTGAGTTAAACCAGTGGGATCTAGGTGCTGTCTATGTCTCGGTGATGGGGATGTTAGGCATGGAATATGGCGTTTTGCTTTATCGATCGCTCGATTCGCTCAAGCAATTTCGGCAGCGTGTGCTGGCTAATGAATCGCTCGAACAGATGGAAGAAGCATTTTTAGGGCAAGACTGTCTATTTGTGAGCTATGAAGCTGATGGCGACGACGAAGACTTTGACGAAGAAGAATTCGACCTGGCTGACTCAGACGACGCGGAGATTCAGCCTGTTTTTGGCAATTTGCACCCGTTAGAAGGCATTCGCTCGTTTCTCTATGACGAAGAAGCGATCGCGCTCACGGTGGTTTTAGAAGCCCTGCACCGCTTTATGCGTCAGCACCGCCGCAAGTTAGAAGACGCTTTTCCACTAATTAGCAGTCGCTATAAGATTCCGGTGCCCGAAGGTGCAGAGGCAGACACGGCACTGGTGTTGGTCAAAGTGGCGACCATGCCTGATGTAGCCGATGAACTGTTTGCCTTGGTGGGCGATGATGATGAGGATGCCTTTCCGATTATTCGCGATGACTTGGTGCCCGAAAATTCGTTTCTCAGCTTAGGTGTGATTCCGTGGGAGACGGTGGGGCGAATGCGATCGCAGCTTGACTATCACCAACCTGGAGAACCTGCCGAGGTCGGAGAAGGACTGCCTGTGATTTTGATTCAAACCTCGCGACCCAAAGCGAAAGTAATGCTCGCCGAGATTCAAGCGGCTGGAGGAATTAAGGGAATTTGCTTTAATCCGGGGGCTGACCCGTTTGTGGGTGATCATTATGATCTAGGGCTTTTGCAAACGGGCAATGATGAACTGCACCTGTTCGGTGAATTTGCCGAAGATGACCCGACTCATTTGCAAGCGAGAAAGAAGTGGGATCAGCGCTGTAAAAAGACCCAAGGTTATTGTGGCTTAGTGATTGCCAAAGGGCTGACTGGGGCGAGTCGCGGTGAGCCTAGCCTCAAAGATATGGTGGCGTTGTTTGAAGTGCCTGCGATCGGATCTGAGCAGCTAGGGCTAGGAACTCTAGAACGCAAGTTTGCCGCCGACTAGTTCTGATTTTGGGATGGGTTGCTTTCTCAAATGAGACGCATCGTGGCTGGTTTGCCTCTTCTGCGATCGCCCTTCTGATCCCACTCAAAACCAGAGTGAGCGGGAATAACGTAAACTTTCTTAGCGGACAGATCTTTCTTTTAAGCACAAATGCTTATTAAATTGTGCGAAATCAGTCAAAAAATGCTGAAGTCTATATAACTTAAAGCTTTTAACGATCCACATTTATAAAACGGACTATAGAATAGGTCATTGAAAATTCGAGAAAATGGGAGTTTCAGCCATTTTGAATCAACCGCCTCGAAAATTCATTTTTAGTCTCATTGTGAGACTCTTGACACCACTCAACTCATAAGACAACCTCTGGGAGATTTATATGAACAAAGGCGAACTTGTAGATGCAGTCGCTGAGAAAGCCAGCGTCACCAAAAAACAAGCCGATGCGGTTTTGACGGCGACGATCGAAACGATCGTTGAAGCGGTATCTTCGGGTGACAAAGTAACGCTCGTGGGCTTTGGCTCGTTTGAGTCGCGTGAGCGCAAGGCTCGTGAGGGTCGCAACCCCAAAACAGGCGATAAGATGGACATTCCCGCGACTAAAGTTCCGGCGTTCTCGGCTGGAAAGCTATTCAAAGAAAAGGTCGCTCCTTCCGACTAATAACACACTCCATTATTGAGCAGGCAACCTTTTTGAACCGACCAGCGCACGGGGGGAATTTAGCTTGGGCAGCAGAACTGGCTAGCTGTTCTCCCTCTGCCATTCTTGATTTTTCTGCCAGCATTAGCCCGTTGGGCCCTCCTCAATCGGCGATCGCGGCGATTCAAAACAACTTAGCTCTGGTACGCGAATATCCTGACCCAAACTATGGGCAGTTGCGGCGGGCGATCGCTGAGACTCACCAATTACCCAGCAACTGGATTTTGCCCGGAAATGGGGCCGCTGAGTTGTTGACTTGGGCTTGCTGGGATCTAGCAAAGTTAGACGAAACTCAAGTGATTACGCCAGGGTTTAGTGATTATTTTCGGGCACTGAGCGCCTTTGATGCCAAGGTGAATCGGTGCCCGTTTGATCTTACAAAAGTCGAAGGGCAATTAGGGGTTGAGCCTGATCTGTTGGATTTAGCGTCCTTGATGAAAAGTTCAACCGTTAAAACTTCAACACGATCGCTGGGTTTATTGCTGAATAATCCTCACAATCCGACGGGACAATTGTTTTCAAGAGCATCAATTTTGTCGTGTTTGAACGAGTTTTCGCTGGTCGTGCTGGATGAGGCATTTATGGATTTTTTGCCGCCCGATCGCCAGCAAAGTTTAATCGAAGATGTGCAGCACCATCCCAATTTAGTGATCTTACGATCGCTGACAAAATTCTACAGTCTGCCTGGATTGCGGTTAGGATACGCGATCGCTGATCCTGATTATTTAAAAGTTTGGCAAACCCGTCGAGATCCCTGGTCAGTTAACGTTTTGGCAGCGGTTGCGGCTGAGGCAATGCTAGTAGATTCAGAATTTCAGCAACAGACTTGGGACTGGTTAGAAAACGCCAAACCTAAACTGTTTGAAAGTCTGGCAGCCTTGCCGGGGTTATGTCCTTATCCCAGTGCGGCTAACTTTTTTTTAGTGCGATCGCAACAATCGGTTCCTGAGATGCAACAGCGACTTTTAAAGCAGCACCAGATTTTGATTCGAGATTGTTTAAGCTTTCCAGAATTGGACGATCGCTACTTTCGAGTTGCAGTTCGTTCTGAGTCTGAAAATCAACGATTAATCGCAGGTCTAACTAATATTTTGTGAATCCTATGGCAGTTGACTATGATTTGGTCGTCATTGGTAACACCGCTACAGGAATTTATGCCGCTCTATCGGCTGCAAAACTCAAGGCGAGAGTCGCGATCGTCGAGCAAAACATTCGCTCAGATTCGTCGATCGTCCGTCACGCCTTTACAGAAATTGGAGACATTACTCAAACGCTTGATCGGGTCAATCAATTAGGTTTATATAATCCCGAAACCATTGGATCGCTGCAACTGGCAGAAGCAAAAAAATGGGCAGACACGATCGCTTCAACGCTTCAACAACTCGATTCTCCAGCCGTTTTAGCCTCTCTCGGCATTGAGTTTATTGCGAGCGCTGGTGAATTTTGCCGTCAGCCAAATCCTGGCTTTTTGGTGGATCAGCGAGTGCTGCGATCGCGATCTTTTCTAATTGCAACCGAGCAAATTCCTGTTATCCCAACCATTGAGGGACTGCAAACAACGGGTTATCTAACTTCTGAAACGATCGGTCAAACCATTCCATCAAAACTCGTGATTATTGGCGATCATACGATCGGAATTGAAACCGCACAAACCTTTAATCGTTTGGGTTCTCAAGTCACCTTAATTGTGAGTGCCGGTTTTTTAGAAACCGTTGATCGAGAAGCCGCGTTTTTGATTCAAGCTCAGTTGGAGTCAGAAGGAATTCGAGTGTTAACGCACACTCAAGTGACGCAAGTTAGAAAGATTCAGTCTAAAAAATGGGTTCAGGCGGGTGATAAAGCGATCGAAACCGATGAAATTTTTTTAGCCGCAGGCTTCCAGCCAAATTTAGAGTTTCTAAACTTAGAAGCGATGGGCATTTCGTTTCCGATTCGTGTCAACACTAAACTACAAACTGTTCATGATCGTATCTATATTTGCGGTAGTCCCGTTCCCTCGATTGCTCAACAAGAGGTGAATATCGCCTTAAGGAATGCGTTGTTTTTTCCAGGGTTTAAGATTGACGATCGCAAGATTCCCCGCGCCGTTTTCTCTAATCCACAGCTTGCCTGGGTTGGCTTAACCGAGTCTCAAGCAATTCAAGCTTATGGCAAAGATGTGGTAATTGTGCGGCAGTTTTTTAAAACCTTAGCAAAAGCGCAAATCCAAACTAAGCCTACTGGATTTATTAAAGTCATTACCCGTCGCAATGGAAGAATTTTAGGAGCGCATATTGTTGGAGCAGATGCGAGCGAATTGATTAGTCCGATCGTCCTTGCAATCAATCAAAAACTCAAAGTTCAGGTCTTTAGAGATCTGGGTTTTTTGTCACCTACGTTCTCAGAAATTTTAGGCAGAGTTGCAATCGAGTGGGAGTCTCAAAAACTCAACCACAACTCTGGCTTACAAGACTTTTTAGAAAGCTTTTTTCGCTGGCGTAGAGCGAATTTCAAGTAACAGGTTTCACTCTGCTTTTACACTCGCGCCAACGTCACCCGCTCCGATTGATCTTGATACTTTCCCCGACGAGTTTCGTAGCTGACGGCGCAGGGTGCCCCTTCTAGAAAGAGCAACTGCACAATTCCTTCGTTGGCATAAATGCGACAGTCGGCACTCGAAGAATTAGAAAACTCTAGCGTTAAATGTCCCCGCCATCCTGCTTCGGCAGGCGTTAAATTGGCAATTAACCCAATTCGCGCATAGGTCGATTTGCCAATGCAAATTACCGTCACATTTTCGGGCACTTCTAGCCGCTCTAACGCGACCCCCAACCCATAAGTGTGAGCAGGCAAAATGAAATAGCTGCCATTCTCATCGTTATGCAGGGCTGCTGGCTCTAAATTGGCAGGGTTGAAGTGTTTAGGGTCAACCACCGTGCCCGGAATGTGACGAAAAATCCGAAACTCGGAGGGTGACAGTCGCAAATCATAGCCAAAGCTGCTCAACCCATAAGAAATGACGGGCGCACCCTCGACTCGTCTAATCAGTTGAGGCTCAAAGGGGCTAATCATGCCCGTCTGCGCCATTTGCGAAATCCAATTATCGTTTTTGATCATGGTGATTGCTCAGGGTTGGTGGCTACGACGAAGTTCAGTAATTTGATCGGCTACATCTAGGATCGCTTGGGGCATCTCAGGACCCGTTAAGATTACATCCACCTGACGCGGACGCTGCTTTAAAAACGCCAACACCTCGGCTTGAGGAATCAACCCAAAGTTGATCGCTAGACTCAACTCGTCTAGCACCACCAGATCATATTTGCCCTGATGCACCACCGCTTGTGTATATTGCCACAACTCAAGCAGCGCCACGACTTCGGCATCATCTAGCTCTGGCGTGTCAATGCAACGAGGAATGTCACACCGAATCCAATCTAGATTTTGGCTGAGTTGCACAGGTCGATCGTGCCCCTGCCCAATTCCCCCTTTGAGAAACTGCACCACTAAAACCGAGGTGCCCTGCCCCGCGATTCGCAGCGCTTGTGCCATCACCCCAGTGAAAAAGTTGCGGTGAAACGACGTAAACACTTGCACCAAGCCCTCAATGGTGAGATTGAGGACTCGATCGGAGTCAAAAACCGGAGTTTCTATTTGTGAAACCATAGGGGGACAGTCCAGGCGATGAAAGGTGATCAAGAACGATAATAGATGTAGCGTACTTCAAAAATCGTTTCCCTATAAAACACTACCTATAGAGAAACGTCAAGAGCATCATCGGCGATCGTTCCCACTTAAGCCGCTCTCACTCAGCCAGAACGATAAGAAAATTCTTTTTTAATGATGCTTGACTCGATCGCTAGATAGACTTCCCCTTCAACAACAGAATACAAATAAAAAAGCTAGAAGTACAAGCGTTCTTTGTTAAAGTCCTCGGCTCACCGCGCTGCCTGTGCCTTGAAACATCAGCCACGATAGGAAGAAATTAGAAATAAAGATCGCCAGCAGCGAAGTGACGACCGCCGTTGTCGTGGATTGTCCGACTCCTTTTGCGCCGCCCGTTGTGGTCAAACCCCAGCTACAGCCAATAATCGAAATCAGTGCCCCAAAGAAAAGGCCTTTGATCGGCGCACTGCACAAATCCCAAACGCTCAAAAAATTGCGAGCCGAATTCAGAAACACGGTGTTAGAAATCCCATACAGCGAGTCGGCAATCACCATTCCGCCCGCCACTCCTATGACCAGTGCTAAGACGGTGAGAATCGGCAACATCAAACAGCAAGCAATCACCCGCGGAATGACGAGATAATCGATCGGATCAGTTCGCAGCATATAGAGCGCGTCAATCTGCTCTGTCACCTTCATTGTGCCGATTTCTGCTGCAAACGCCGAGCCAACCCGACCCGCTAAAACCACAGCGGTCAGCACCGGAGCCAACTCTCTCGATAGAGACAGCACCAACACCCCTCCGACTGCCGATCCTGCACCCAGATTAATAAATTCTCGCGCCACCTGAATGGTGAACACGGCTCCGACAAAGCCCGCCGTGATCAAGGCGATCAACAGCGACTCAGGTCCGACTGCCGCCATTTGATCTAAAGTGTTGCGGCGATTAATCTTGCCATTAAGCAGATGCACCAAGACCTGTCCACCGAGCAGCACCGCAGCGAGCAGGCGCTGGCTCCAAAGTCCTAAAGATGAAGGGGAGGGAGTCTCAGTCAACGAAGTGATGCCTCAGAAGCTACGTTAGCAGGATATCAGGTAAGTCAAATAGAGAGATTGCAGATTACATTGTTTACATCAGAACGCGAGGTAACTTGGCATGGTAGGAAAGCGGCTTCAGCCTTCAAGATTGGTGCCTCCCGATGACGAAGAATCGACGATCGATTATTTCTATGATGTCCCTGGTTCAATGCCCGGAACCTTAAACATTGAGCCAAATGCTCCGCCTCCGGTGATTGTGCTGATTGACTATAACGAACAAACCGCCATTCGTCTGCAAGTCGAAACGCCCGAAGAGTGCGCGGCTCACCTCGACACAGAATCGGTGTCTTGGGTCGATGTCAAAGGGCTGGGCAGTGAAGACATCTTAAAACGGTTAGGAGCCGTTTTCACGCTGCATCCCTTAGTGCTAGAAGACATTGTGAATGTGCCACAGCGCCCCAAAGTGGAGGAATATGACGACCAACTGCTGATCATCGCTCGCATGGTCATGCTGCGACGATCGGGCAGAAGTTTTCTCACTGAGCAAGTCAGCTTGATTTTGGGCAAACACTATCTGCTGACCGTGCAGGAAGAGCCAGAAAACGACTGTTTTGCCACAGTGCGAGAACGAATTCGCCTCAACAAGGGCACGATTCGCAAACATAACGCTGATTATCTTGCCTACACGCTTCTGGACTCGATCGTAGACGGCTTTTTCCCAATTCTCGAAAACTATGGAGAAGAAATCGAAGATTTAGAAGGTGAAGTGGTTTCCAATCCGACGCGGCAAACCCTAGAAAAGATTCACAAGATCAAGCGCGAGTTGTTGACGCTGCGGCGATCGATTTGGCCGCAGCGCGATGCCATTAATGCGCTGATTCGCGATGGCAGCGACCTGATTAGTGACGAAGTTCGCGTCTATTTGCGCGATTGCTATGACCATGCTGTTCAGGTTCTAGACATGGTAGAGACTTACCGAGAACTGTCGTCTAGCTTAATGGATGTCTATCTGTCTTCAGTCAGCAACCGCATGAATGAGGTGATGAAGCTTTTGACGATCGTCTCGACGATCTTTATTCCGCTCACCTTTGTTGCTGGAGTTTATGGCATGAACTTCAACACCGAAAAGTCGCCGCTCAATATGCCAGAACTCAACTGGTATTTGGGCTACCCACTCTGTTTGGCGGTGATGATTGCGATCGCGACGACCTTGATTGTCTTCTTCAAGCGCAAAGGCTGGTTTGAAAATTTCTCAACCGTTAAAAGTCGAGATTGATTGAGCAGGGACGCTTTCTCAAACATCCCTGCTGTTAAATTAACGTCAGTTCGACGAGTTTTTTCGCTTTGCCAAGAGCAGCTTCTGCCCCCTAAATCCCCCCTTCTGGGGGACTTTGAACCGAAAATTTTGGCTTGAAGTCCCCTACTCGTGGTCTATGAAGTCTAGTTAAAAAAGTCCTCCAAATAAACCTCCCACATCTTTTTTAAAGAATTCTACAAAATCCCCTTTCAAAGAAGTCTTTCAAATCCTCTTTAAAAAAGCCGCCGACATCTTCGGTAAAGAATTTACCAATGTCCCCCGTCCCTTTGAGGAAGCCTTCCCCTAGATCGGTGAAGAAACCAGCCACATCTTTGGTAAAGAAACCAGCCACATCGTCGGCAAAAAAGTCAACAAAATCATTCTTAAAGAAGTCGGGAAGTGTACCTGAGAAAAAGCCACCGACCGCCATTCCGGCTCCAATGAGCGGCTCCAAGACTGCACTCAACTCCTCCGGGAGAGGAAGGCATGGCATCTGATCGCTTGGATTGTGAGCATAGTGCAGGTCACTACCGCTAAACTATCTACTGCTGTCCGTCAGCTTCTCGTTGATTTTATCAGCAACTTTGCGCCTAAGTTCCCAGAACAGAGATTTAGGCTGAAATGATAGGCTTCACTAACTCGATGCCTTCAGAGTTGAGAGCGGAGCTAATCGCCGCATCGCTAAAACACTCATCAACTTCGTCAAGTTGGGCACAGGAAGCCCGCAAGGTTTCGACCTAATCGTGCGGCTAACCATTCACTACATCAGTAACAAAAGTTTGGAGTGGCTCGATCGCCTTCCATCACTTACAGAAGGTCATTCAATACCAACATCTTCAAATCAACAATCACAGGTAAACGTGCATCGTTTGTTAAAAAAACGGTCGCACCTTCCTTGATCGCTGTGGCAATCTGAATGGCATCTGGAGTTCGCAAATTATGACTAGCTCTCAGGTGGGCAGCACGTTCAGCGATCGCCGCAGAGACTGGGAAAGTTGTCAGATGCGCCTGGTCAAAAATAATGTCACGATACTCACGCGCTAATTCCTCATTTCCAGATCTGAGCGGATGAACCAACACTTCCGTTAACGTCAACGTAGATGTAACGACTCGAAACTCACCCCGACCCATCGCTATAAAAAAGCTCGAACATTCTCTAAATAGGTCGAGTTTTGTTCAATAAAATAAATTAGGGGCGCAGTGTCTAAGCCGATCGTCTGACCTTGAAGCTGAGTTAGCCATTCCATGACGATCGTTCCTGATCCACATATGCCTGAGCATCTATTCCCTGCCAAATCTCTTTGCCCAGTCCTTCAAGTTCCAGGATGCTGCGCTTAGGTCTGGGTGAAACGCGGCGACGAACCAGTGATGCAATCTCTTCCAACAAGCGAAGTTGCTCATCGGGTGTCAAATCTTCAACTTGACGGCGGAGTTCTTGGTAGGTCGTCATACATTTTATTTAGCTGCCTTTCCCGTCGATCATGCCATACTGCCTTCGCCTTTGACAGATTAACAACAACTCATACCCATTTAAACGGTGTAGGTGGCAGATAATTTTTGGAGCATCATCCCCGTCTAGGTTGCATCCCTGCATCCTCTTCGATCTGCCTTG
>JAYVFW010000164.1:0-5227 GCA_043772715.1 Phormidesmis sp.
AGCTTATTGAGAATTAATAGCAAAAAGAGCTTGACAAACTTCATCAAAACATAATAAGACGGTTAAGAGTTATCGTCTAAAAAGCAATTAAGAACGATAATGATTATCACCTTGTAGATTTGCTTGACTTTCATTGAGCCGAGCGAATTCAATAACGCAATCCATTTCATTCACCTTGGTGTGAGACGGCAACCCCCTATGACGAACCTTCTCTTCAAAATCTGGTCAAACCCAGCGATCGTGGCAGCTAGTCTGACCCTTTCATCGGTGGCAACTGCGGCTGACATCCCAGCGATCGCGTCTGCCAAGACTGAGCCGATGCAGCTTGCTCAAGCCGCCGAGATAACGCCTTTAGAATCTGAAGACAGCAATGCGAGCGAGACTGCGTTGTCTCAAGTCACCTCGGTTTCTCAACTGTCAGATGTGCGCCCCACTGACTGGGCATTTCAGGCACTGCAATCTTTGGTTGAGCGCTATGGCTGCATTGTGGGATATCCCGACAAAACCTTTCGCGGCAATCGCGCCCTGACTCGCTTTGAGTTTGCGGCAGGCTTAAATGCGTGTCTCGATCGCGTCAATGAGCTGATCGCCGCAGCGACCGCAGACCTCGTTAAGAAAGAAGATCTCGCAATTCTGCAAAGACTCCAAGAAGAATTTGCCGTAGAACTGGCGACTTTGCGCGGTCGAGTCGATGCCCTAGAAGCGAGAACGGCAACGTTAGAAAAGCAGCAGTTTTCGACGACCACCAAGCTCAGTGGAGAAGTGGTGATTGGCATTGCAGGAGTTGCAGCAGGCAGAACGATTGGTGATCGAGAAGTCTCGAAGAATACGATCGTCGGCGATCGGGTTCGTCTCAACTTTGACACCAGCTTTACCGGAAAAGATTTGCTGAGAACCCGGCTACAGGCTTTCAACCTAGCAGCGCTGCCTACGGCTAGAGACAATGGCGACTTACTGACACGGGAAGGAAACTTCCGATTTGCAGCCGATGGTGATAACTCAGTCGCAATTGATGCCCTGCTCTATCAATTCCCCTTGGGTGAGAAGACAACGGTGACGATCGAGGCAAATGCTGGCGCGATCGACGATTTCACCGACACCCTCAATCCCTTTTTAGATGGAGACGGCGCGACGGGTGCCTTGACCCACTTTGGCACTCGCAACTCGATCTACTATCTGGTGAATGGGGCAGGTTTGGGTCTGAGACACTCGTTTAGCGATGCTTTAGAACTCAGCTTAGGATATTTGGCAAACGATCCGGCTAACCCAGCCAATGCAGCGGGGTTGTTTAACGGGTCATATGGTGCGATCGCCCAGTTGACCTTTAAGCCAAGCCAAGCCCTAGCGTTAGGGTTAACCTACATTCATGCCTACAACAACGACTTTACGGCAAACGGCAGCGTCGGCAGTGACCTTGCCAACTTTCGCGAAAGCACAGGGGCCGCCACCTCTGCCAATGCCTATGGCATCGAAGCGTCTTTCCAACTGAGTCCTAAGATTAATATCAACGGCTCCGTTGGCTATACCAATGCTCAAGCTCTGACCGGGGGCAGAGGCAGTTTTAATATCTGGAACTGGCAAGTAGGTTTGGCGTTTCCCGACCTGGGCAAAAAAGGCAACCTGGCAGGCATTATCGTGGGTCAAGAACCTAAAGTCACAGGCAGCAGTGGTGCATTAGGGCAAGCCTTTGGGCGCGATCGTGACACGTCTCTGCACGTCGAAGGCTTTTATCAATATCAGTTGACCGACAACATTGCTCTCACGCCTGGAATTGTTTGGCTGACGGCTCCTAATCATGACAACCGCAATAATGATGTGGTGATTGGCACAGTTCGCGCAACGTTCACGTTCTAGTCTGGATAAAAAACAATCACTAATGGACTTGTCCGTTAGTGATTGTTTTAAGAATGATTAAGAACAGCTACGCCATGCCGTTTTCGATCGCCCACCGAGCCAACTCAGTGCGGTTGTGTAGCCCAGTTTTGCCGAGCATATTGCTGACGTGACTCTCGATCGTGCGTTGACTGACATTTAACTCTTCGGCAATCTCTCGGTTTGCCATGCCCCGCGCCACAAACTGCACCACCCGCATCTCAGTTGGTGTTAACTCAACATCAAACGGCACCTGAATCTTGGGCGAGTTGTCTCCACCTTTAGAGTCTTTGTGCTGAATCAGTCGTGAAGCTTGCTTGAGAGAAGACTCGACCTGAGCAACTAGTTCTTCTGGCTCAAACGGCTTAACCATATATACGTCTGCGCCAATATTGAGTCCTTTCACGCGGTCTTGGCTCTGCCCCTTTGCAGAGAGAAATAGCACCGGAATCCAACTGGTTTTAGGGTCTTCACGAATGGCTTTAACGAGAGAATAGCCGTCCATCTCTGGCATCATCACATCACAGATAATCATGTCTGGCGTTTCTTGCTCTAAAACTTCTAGAGCCTCACGACCGTTTTCGGCAGTGATGACTTTATAGCCGCGAAACTCAAGGTAATCTTTGACTAGCAAAATCAAGTTAGGGTCATCATCAATCAACAGCAATCGTTTGTGATTTCCGGCGCTGGTTTCCTTCATGCTGTGACACTCGCTCTGCCTGAATCGGGATTAACGGTTAGAAACTGAGTTCTATTAACTGGCATATTCTACAAAACTAGCCGTCTAAGTTAACGGAAACTTTGTTAAGCCCTGTTTTTCTTGTGAGAAGCTTTGAAGTAGCCATCGAAAAGTTGTTTATTTCTAGTCGTTGACTAAAGCGTAAATTAATTACCCTTTGTTTCTCGTGTCATTATATACGACTGCTCAGAAAATTTAACACTCTCTGGCTGATGAGCCGATCGCAATCTAGGAGACAGATGTTTTTTTGCCGCCTTAAGATTGGTGCATCAATAAACCTGCACGAATCTGGAAACGCCCCCAATTCTGGGGGACTTTGAACTCCAGTTCCCCCAGAATTGGGGGTTAGGGGGCGAGATCGCAGGGTGATTTACGTCGAGAATTTTATTCATGCAGGAGGTCTAATAAACCGAAAGGGGTTTAGAGAACCCGCTACGCGACTGAATATTTTGACCAAAACCTCCGAGGTTGGCGTGAGTCCTAATGAATGGGTTTTAAGTTGCGTCAGAATTGACGGGAGTTGGCAGTGGATGGGTCAGGAATGCGTATTCCTGCACAATTTTGTTCTCAATTAAGTGTTCTTGGATGATGCGATCGATGATTTCTGGGCTAGCGGCTCGATACCAAACCCCGTCAGGGTAGACCACCATAATCGGTCCTTGATCGCAAACGCGCAAACAGTTAGCTTTAGTGCGAAAGATGCAGTTAGGACGCTCGATCGTCGGCGTATCGAGCTTGAGTTCCTTTAATCGGTTTTTTAGATGGTTCCAAGCGGCTAACCCTGCTTCTTTAGAACAACACAAGGGTTTTGTTTGGTCGGCACAGATCAAGACGTGACGCTGAATTTGAGCGAGTCCTAAAGATTCAACACATTTCGCTAAATCGGATTGCGAGGTCATCGATTAGAAGATTTTATGGATTGACTGATCAAAAAAGGCAGGGAAAGATTTCCCTACCCTTTGAGCTTAACTTGGCTGAACTGAGTTCTCAACGGTCAAGGCATTTCTGGAGCGGATGGCTCAGGTCGAATAGGCTGCGGTTCTACGCGCTTGGGGCTGAGAGGCGGCTCTAGCGACTCCATGCGGCGGGTGAAATACATAATGATTGCCAGGAAGACAAATAGCCCGATCGAACCCATCAATAGCGAATAGTCTTGATTTGCCAGCACCACATAGAGATAGCTGTAGAGCGCTGCCTGCATCACCCCGACGATCGCGCCCCGTTTTTTAGCTCGCAGCACTGAGACTGAGTATGCCGTGATCAAAATCACCACTGCGCCTGTAGCGGTTAGGTAGCCGATTTTGAACCCCAGGTGTTCAGAAATTGCCAACTGCAAGAGATAGAACATCGACATCGCTACCCCAACCAGCAGATATTGCAAGGGATGGACGCGCAGACGAGTTGCGGTTTCAAACAGCCAAAACACTGCAAACGTCAAAATCAAGAACAAATAATTGTATTTGATGCTGCGATCGCTCATGCGATAGTTATCAACGGGCGAAATCAGATCAACTCCAAATAGAGATGCTTGAATTAGTTCGGGGCTGACAGGTGATTCATTGTTCCACTGTTGAGGATAGTTGCGACCGAGAGATGGAATATCCCATGTGGCATCAAAGCCTTTAGGAGTCACCGATCGCTGGTTGGGTAGCCACACGCCCTGAAAGCTGGGATTTGTCCAGTCAGAGTTGAGGCTGACTTTGGTGATTTTGCCAAAGGGCGCAAATTTGA
Organism: Phormidesmis sp.; assembly: GCA_043772715.1. GTDB lineage: Bacteria > Cyanobacteriota > Cyanobacteriia > Leptolyngbyales > Leptolyngbyaceae > Phormidesmis_A. The sequence goes on from JAYVFW010000164.1 coordinate 4,343, forward strand.
TTTTCTCACTGCCGTTAACCGTGAGAGGAATCGCAAAATCAAAGCTTTCGCCCTTGATCTGGTCTTTTAGATTGGCGTGAATGCCTTGTTCGGGGCCGCCATATTTGCCTTGTCCGGCTGTAAACGGAATTGATTTTTGATTCCAGCCTAGGGTCGCTTGGGTTTGGATAGCGTGAGCATCCGAGATTTGCAAACTCAGTTCGGCGCGATCCCACAAAACATCTTCGGGGCGCACCCCCCAACTCACGACATCGGGACGGACAAACCGACCGCGAATATCCAGTTTTGTTTGATAGATCGGCACTTCAAAAATGCCTCGATATCGCACTTCTGTTTTGAGCTTGCCGCTCACTTGCAAATCATCGGGCAAAAAGGTGCCGTATTTGACTTCAGATTTTTCATCTTTGCCGACCTGCGATCGTCGAATATAAGGCACATAAAGCCGAGGGCCGAGGATGGTCTGCTCACGTCCCCAATTAGAGGTGATGCTGCTGATCGCTTCTTGACGCAGGTTTTGGCGATCGCTCACCAACCCTTGCATCATCGCAGTCGGAATTTGCAGAACCAGAATCAGAAACGTGATTAAAAAAAGTCGGGCGAATTGAGAGTTTTTTAGCTGCTCGTACATAGAGGGTGACGATTAAGAAGGCTGAATGCTTTGATTCATTTCTCAAGGCTTCATCTCTGCGATCGAAGATTTCGGGGAAGAGAATTTAAGAAACGTGAAGCAGATAGCTCTGAACAGTTATTGGCGTTGCTGAATGCAAGTATGAATCTGTCTATCGAAGCTGAATCCTTTCGCCCCCTAAATCCCCCAATTTTGGGGGACTTTAAGATTCTGGTTCCCCTCAAACTTGGGGGGCTAGGGGGGCAATTCATATTTGC
>JAYVFW010000165.1:0-5219 GCA_043772715.1 Phormidesmis sp.
GGCTATCGAACTTGTGCTTGTTTGTTCTAATCAGCACCCTATCGGTTCGATAGCTTTTCTGTCTACCACCTCCACCAAAAATTGTCCGAAGTATTGTAAGAAGACAGACGATAATGAATGGCGATCGTCAATCCGTCTATCTATGCTGTCTTCTTTGCCCAATCTCGACTCGCTGACTCTAATTGAGCAAGTCGCTCAAATGGTTGTCGTGCGAACGTCTGGCTATTTGTTTGACCATCAAATTCAATACCCGATCTGGGAAGCAAATTCAGCAACGTTACGTCATCTGCTCGAAGATTTAGGAGTCGGAGGCGTGATTCTGCTAGGTGGCAGTGCCGGAGAAATTACACTGCGGACTCAGCAGCTTCAAGATTGGGCAAAGATTCCGCTGCTTATGTCCGCTGATATTGAAGAAGGAGTCGGGCAGCGATTTTCAGGGGCAACCTGGTTTCCGCCGCCGATGGCATTGAATGCGATCGCTCAATCTAATTTACCCCTCGCCTGTGACTACGCCGAGCAGATGGGAGCCGTGACTGCCCAAGAAGCGGTGGCGATCGGGCTAAATTGGGTGCTGGCTCCGATCGTGGATGTCAACAACAATCCCGATAACCCGGTGATTAATGTGCGGGCGTTTGGAGAAACCACAGAAATTGTCAGCGAATTGGCAACTGCGTTTATTCGAGGCGCGCAGTCTCACAGGGTTTTAACCACCGCGAAACATTTTCCGGGTCATGGCGATACGGCGGTGGATTCTCATTTGGAATTGCCCGTTTTGCACCACGATCGGGCCCGACTCGAACAAGTTGAGCTTCCTCCATTCCAGGCAGCGATTCAAGCAGGCGTTGATGCGGTGATGAGCGCCCATCTTCAGATTCCGGCATTAGACGATCGCTATCCGGCAACCCTTTCGCCTCAAGTTCTCACCGCAGAACTGCGGCAACGATTGGGATTTGCAGGCTTAATTGTGACAGATGCGCTGATCATGGGCGCGATCGCAAACCGCTATGGCAACGACAAGTCAGCAGTTTTGGCAGTCGAAGCGGGTGCCGATATTTTGTTAATGCCGCTTGATCCAGAAAGTGCAATTCAGGCGATTTGTGCGGCAGTTAAAGCCGGACGGATTACCCCCGATCGGATTCGCGCATCAGTTGAGCGCATTTGGGCTGCCAAACTCAAAGTCTTTCCTTCGGAGGCAGTATCTTGGTCGCTTCTCGCACAGCCCGAAGCGATCGCGACCAATACCAAAATTTTGCAAGACTCGATGCGGGTTTATCACCCAACCCCTTCACGATTGGATCAGTTGCCTGAGAAAAATGGACGAAATTTAATTTTGATTGACGATGGCATCGACTGTGAATTTTTAGGACGAACTGCACCTGCGATAGTGGTTCCGAGTCAGTTTGGTTTTACTCAAGTTCAGGTGATTGACCGATACACGCCGACCATTTCGCTAGATACAAATGGGCTTAATTTGTGTCCAACGCTGCTGCAATTGTTTATTCGAGGAAACCCATTTAGAGGCAGCGCCGGATTAACAGAAACTGCCCAAAATTGGTTTGATCATTTGCTCGAATCTCAGCAATTACAGGCATTAATTATTTACGGTAGTCCTTATGTGTTAGAACAGTTTTTGCCATTTTTGCCGTCAACAGTGTCCTATGTTTTTAGCTACGGACAAATGCAACTTGCTCAAGCGATCGCGCTAACCGCGTTGTTTTCTCAAGATAAATAGGGATACGAGCGATCGCATCGCGGCTGGCATTAGGCACTTCGATTAACGTGAGTCTCCATCCGCATTGCTGGCTAGACTGGCGTTGAAAGGCAAGCGAATCGTAAACTGACTGCCCTGTCCTTCGCACGATTTTACCTCGACGGTGCCAGAGTGAAGTTCGGCAAGGCGGCGAGTCAACGCTAACCCCAAGCCTGTGCCCTCACGACTGCGAGAGAGCGCCCCATCAATTTGCTGAAACGGCTTAAATAAAAGATGCTGCTTGTCTTCAGGAATGCCGATGCCTTGATCCCAAACGGTCATCTGCACTTCTTCAGCCTGAGTTTTGATGTCTAGCCCAATCTCACCCTCTTCTGCTGAAAACTTAATGGCGTTTGACAACAGGTTTAACAACATTTGACGAACTCGTAGCTCATCTGCCATCAAGTCAGGCAAGTGGGGCGGCACGGTGTGATGAATCTTGATTTTGCGGGCATCAGCCTGCTCGCGCACCAGCGCTATCACGTTTTCACATAGCTCGTTGACTGCGATCGGACTGATCTCTAGCCGCATCTGCTCTGCTTCAATTTTTGACAGATCTAACACGTCGTTAATCAAACTCAGCAAATGCTGCCCGCTTTGATTAATTTGATGAGTATACAGGTGCTGTTTATCGTTTAACGTGCCAAAGATTTGCTGCTTTAGAATAGATGAAAACCCTAAAATCGAGGTTAGCGGCGTTCTCAACTCGTGAGACATATTGGCTAAAAACTCTGATTTCAAACGGCTGGCGTGTTCTAGCTCAATGTTTTTGGAGGCTAACTCTGCTTCTATTTGCTTTTGCTGAGTGATATCGCGCGTGACGAATGAGACTGCTGTAGGATTATTTTTTTCGTCATAAATCGGTCCGACCGAGACGAGCGCCGGAAACGGTTCTCCATTGCGACGGCTGCAAGTCACTTCGCCGCTCCAGCCTCCTGCGATCGCTTGCTCAACCAACCACTGAGTTTGTCGCTGTGGGTAAAAGATCTCGGCACTTTTGCCTTGCAAATCGCCCGATCGCCAGCTAAAAATTCGACCAGCAGCCGGGTTAGCATAAAGAACTTCGCCGCTCAAGTCAGTAATCACCGCAGCGTCATAAGCAAATTCTACCGCTTTGGAAAACATCTGTAATTGCGTCTCAATGCGTTTGCGCTCACTGATATCCCGCCCGATACCTATGCCGCCGACGAGATTACCCTTTCGGTATAGGAGTTTGCCATTGACTTCTAAGTGGATTTCTGCGCCGATGCGAGGTTGCAGCACAAAATCAAAATCTCTAAGCTCTCCAGTTTTAATCAGGTTCTCGAATGCTTTTGCTGTTCTTTCTCGATAAGCCGGAGCAACAAAATCTAAGCAAGAATGTCCTAAAATCTCATCTTTCTGGCACCCTAAGAGCTTTTGCCCGTAGGAATTAATGTAGGTCATGACTCCCGCTAAATCTACGGTATATACCATGTCATTGGCGGTTTCTACGTATGCCCGAAACAGCTCTTCTGACTGACTTAAACTGATTTCTACAGTGCCAATGCGAAGAAATTGATCTGGAAGCAGGCTATTTTGTTTTAACATCACAACCAATTATTTAGTGACTGAGAGCAGCGGTAGAAGCACATTTATATTTAGGACTTACGCAAACCTCGGAGGTTTTGACAAAAGATCGGTTTTATTGGTTTACCTTCCTGACTTAACTATAAAGTTTCTACCAGGTTTGCTCTGAAAGAAGCCGGGATTTTACGGATTCTTTTTCTGTAAATTCAACGGATCTCTCGGTTTATAGCCAGTGTTTATACTCGAACTCAGTCAGTGAGAGCCGCATAAAAATAAGGGCAGGTCTAAACCTACCCTTTAAATCTTTAAGTGCTGATTTGGGATCTCTACCAACCTTATTTATTGGGTTGAGGAGTCATGCGTAGATAGGGCTTGAGTTCAGTCACGCCTTTAGGAAACTTTTGCTTGGCATCTTCAGTAGAGATAGAAGGCACCACTACGCAATCGCCGCCATCAGTCCAGTTGGCGGGAGTTGCGACGCTGTGATCATCGGTGAGTTGCAGCGAGTCAATCACGCGCAAGATTTCGTCAAAGTTGCGCCCAGTGCTAGCGGGGTAGGTAAAGGTGAGACGCAATTTCTTTTGAGGATCGATCACAAACACCGATCGCACCGTTAGCGTGTTGTTGGCGTTGGGGTGGATCATGTCATATAGATCTGATACCTTCCGGTCTGGATCAGCCAAAATTGGATAATTGAGCTTGGTGCTTTGAGTTTCTTCGATGTCACCAATCCAGCCCATGTGAGAGTTGACATCATCGACGCTTAGGGCGAGAGCCTTGACGTTGCGCTTGTCAAACTCAGGTTTAAGCTTTGCAACTGTGCCCAGCTCAGTCGTGCAGACGGGCGTAAAATCTTTAGGGTGTGAGAACAAAATCACCCAACTATCGCCAGCCCAATCATAAAAATTGATCGTGCCTTCAGAAGAGTCTTGGGTGAAGTTGGGAACTGTGTCGCCTAGTCGGAGAGCCATAGCCAGTTTTCCTGTTGATCGCAGATAGTTACTTAGAGATCATGCCACAAAACCCCGGTTTCCCGGTCGGAGTTCAGATCTATTTACGATTTTAGTCAAAGCACTGCGAGGACGATCGCCCTCTTTTAAATCTTTCACTCAGACTCGTAAGTTTAAAGCTGAACCTTAATTTATGAAGATACTGTATTTTTAGCGTGATTCTACGGCAGTACCCCGTAAGAATCATGAAGGTTTTACTTTATTTTTGAAGTATTTAGTTGAAATTGCGGAGTCGGAAACCCTAGTTCTTCAAGTTTAATCACGGTAGGTTACGTTAAATCTCTGAGACATTTCGTGAAGCGCTGGTTGAAAACACTGTAGTCTTGGGCACGTTAACATCAAACTTGGACACCGGGGTAACTAAACAAATTCATGGACGCTAAAGCCTTTCTCACCGTTGACGAGCAATCAATTACTTTAAGGGAATGTCTGAAATATCTTCAGACTGCCGGAAAACTGCAAGGATTTTTAGGCGATATCCTACGGCAATATGTATTAGAACAAGAAATCGCCAATCGAGAAGATTTAGATGTTAATTCTGCGGTGATTGAGCAAGCGGTGATTGATTTCCGTCTTCAGCAGCAATTGACCGACCCGAAGGTTTTTCAAGAATGGCTCAATCGCAATGGGTCAGATTATTCTACTTTTCATAGTCAAATTAACTCAAACTTTAAGGTCGAAAAGCTCAAAAGTGTGATTGCAGACGCAAAACTGCAAGAATATTTCATTGAGCGTAAAGTATTTCTCGATCGCGTCGTTCTCTCTCGCATCATCGTCGAAAATCAAGAGCTTGCCGATGAGCTAAAAATTCAGATCCACGAAGGAACGAGTTTTGAAGAACTTGCTCAAGAACACTCGATCGCCGATGATCGCATCTCCAATGGCATGATGGGCCCTGTGTGTCGTGGCAC